>JAVCCK010000023.1 GCA_030765525.1 Candidatus Lernaella stagnicola | reverse complement strand
TCATATACATCAAGTAAGCCGTAACGACCGAACCGACCAAATTGCCGACATACACAATGACCCAATTACGCATCAACTTGGAGACTGGCAGTTTCTTGCTGGCCACGGCCATCACGATCAAGTTGTTGCCGGTGAACAACTCCGCGCCGGCCACCACGACCAAAATTAAGCCGAGGCAGAAGGTCAAACCGCCCAGAAGCTTGGTGACGCCATATGGCAAGTCACCCCCGCCGGTTACGGCGGTGGTGCAAAACACGGCGCCCATCGCGATAAACGCGCCGGCGAGGATCGCCAGGAAAAACATGGAAACCGCATCCATGTTTCCTTTGTTTACACCGATGGTCTCGGCTTTACTTGCCATAGAGGCCGGCATAAGGGCATCAAAAGAAACTTGCTCGCTCATGAAACATCCCCCTTTTTGCTGTATTGACTCCTCGTGAGTCCATGTATCGAACACCATTTGTAAAGAGTCACTGTCTGAATTTTACGAAACACTGTGATTGAAGAGAACAGCAACCGGCGCTCAGAATATATTTCCATCAATCCACTGTCAATATCGATGTGAAACAAGTAACGAAACGCATTCTCAACGCGCCGGCGGGGCCGCTGCGATCTCAAGAGAGAAAGCGACACGACGGCGCCAAACGAAAAAGCAAAAACCGAGATACAGGAAGGAACTTAGGCGTGGTATTATTACCGTAAAATTAAACACCCAATTTGCCGCATAATTGGAGTAATTTGATGATAGCCCCAACGACGCCCGTTACTTAAATAACGGCTCGCCACTATCGTTTTATTGAATCCGACGGCTGATGATTTTGAAAGACACTAAGCGTCGGTCTGTACTTTCGCTTATGTTTTAATTCTTACGATATTTGAGGATCAACGACGCGGTACGGTGATCGCCCACCGTGAGGAGTGAAACCTCGAATCGTCGCGCAGAAATCTATCATCCTGGGAAAGCGAAATCTTGAATATTCCAAAAATAAAATATGGCTTATGAGAATGTTGGAACGACAAAGTCACGGGCCGCTCGTTGGGTGACATGGGCATGCAGATCGTTTCGTCACGCGAACCGGCGCGAACCGGAAGCGCGAAGCACAGACGAACTTAACAGAAAAACGCCAAGGAGGCTCAATCGTGAAACAAGTAACGGAGATGTTTGCGAGTCTGGGCGTGGCCGGCCTCACCAGTTTGGCAACACCTAAACTATAGCTATATCGGTATAATACGATTCGTGAATATCGCGGCTAGTCCTCAGAAGGCGCTACCATCATGAAAGCGGCGGCGTGTTCGTGAACGCAGATAAAGGCCCAACCAATCAATGACTGATATATTATCATAGAAATGTATACAGATATCCCACATCGGTCTGCCACACGTTTTTTGTTTTGGGGTACGGGCGGTTATTGACCGCCTTACCTCGGCTTACGTAAACAACGAAAAGGCGACGGCGACTGTACCGACACCGCACAACGTGATTGCAACCAAAAAAACCATACAGCCGGAACTGCGGGTTTTGTTTTTACTTCCTTCAACATAATGCGCTTCGCCGCCGCCGGCATTGATCGCGACGGCGCTTTTGAGGGCGCATTCCCTGCAAAGCTGTAGTGTCGTGGTTTCCCCGGAATCTTTATCGGCGATAGTAACTTCGGTGGTGTCGACGTCGCGGTTGCACATTTCGCATTTCGCCATTGAAGATCTCCTTATTCTGGCGGAATCGCTTCCGTCAGCTAGGCGAAACAATTAATCAAGCCACGAAATAACGGCGCTTTCCATGGCGGCCGTCCGCGGCGTCGCCAGTTGTCAAAATCGATCGCCGTTGTGGGCGAATTGATCTCAACACAAAACATTAAGACTGGAGCGCGATGCGGGCTCCATCCCAACACAACACAATTCCAGGCGGCGGTCCTCGTGGAACAAAAACGAGTACGCGATCACCGCGAAATCCTAACCAAAACGCGCTTCAAGTTACGTATACGCGTTTATCAGACCCCAAGATCGGTGGTTGATGCCGAAAATAGTTGCAGGGTCTAAAACGCAATGAACATTTTCAGAATAGGACGTTATACGCGTCTATGTCAATGTTATGTTTCCGGAAAATGAGGCTGGCGGCAGCCGCAAAACGGATGCGGAGCGAACGTTCTATCCCGTGACGACGACAGGGCGACAAGAACCTACCGGCTATAATTCCACACCGTGATCGAGGCCAATCCGAAACCGCCTTCGGATTTACGTCGGTAGGAAACGAAGGTATCCCGGCTTGGGGACGACAACGTGGGCCGAAACACGCACCGAAAAATAACACCCGCAAAGAAAAAACCGTGGCGGAGGCAGTACGTACATGATAAAATAACAAATATAAACGTGGCGGGATGCGAAAACTCAAAAAAAAGGAGCAGAAAATGAACAGACGAAATGTGTTGGCGTTGTTTCTCGGGCTCGTGATCGTGCTCGGCGTGGCTTGGGCGGTGGCGGGCGAAATGGGCCCGGGCGAGTTCAAGGCCGACTACAAAACATCGGGCGAATTCTTCACGATGATGGACGGCATGAAAATGGGCAAAAGTCCTCATGGAAAAGTCCAGATATGGTATTCCAACGACTTGAAGGACATGATCGGCAAGGCGAAATTCACAGCCCCCGTCGGTGCCGTTTCAATCAAACCCTTCGAGATGGGCGTGAAAAAGGGAATCGCCGTGATGGTCAAGAAAGAAGCGGGGTACGATCCGGAAAACGGCGACTGGTACTACGAAATGCGCATGCCTGACGGCAAAATTCAGGAAGCAATGGGCAAGCCCATGGCCGGCAAAATCGGCATGTGCATCAAGTGCCACGCGGTCGCCGCCGCAAAAGATTACTTGGCCGGGACCCAAATGCGCTGAGTCGCCCGGGCGAGAGACGAGACGAGCTTAAACACGAAAAGGCGTTTATCAAAAACCGCCCCCGCCGAGTCGAAAAACCGGCGGGGGCGTGCGGAATATTTCACATCGATAATGGGCCGTAGAAGGCGAGGTCGCCTATTCGGTCGGTTTCCATACCTCCCAAACTCTGCCCACGAGTTCCGGCCCGACTTTCAAAACCGGTTGACCCGGTTCCCAGCCCGCCGGGCACACTTCGGCGCCCTTGGTGGACCGCACATGCTGGAAGGCTTGGAGTTGCCGGATCGATTCGCTCACTTTGCGCCCCACTGGTGGGGTCAACATTTCAATGGCCTGGACGACGCCGTCCGGGTCGATAATGAAACGGCCGCGCACATCGACGCCGCCCACTTCGTCATACACTCCATAAACGGAGCCGATCTTCCCGCCTGCGTCGGAGAGCATCGGGAAGGGAAAACCGCCGTCGACCATCTTCGAGAGTTCCTGCTCCTGCCACATTTTATGGACGAAACGGCTGTCGGTGCTGCAAGCCATCACTTGCACGTCCAACGTTTCAAATATCGCTGCTTTGCCGGCGACCGCCGACAGTTCGGTCGGTCAAACGAAGGTGAAGTCACCCGGATAGAAACACAGAAACACCCACTTGCCGGCAAAATCCGAGAGCTTGATATTTGTGAATCCGCCGTTGAAAAACGCCGTCGCTTCAAAATCCGGAGCTTTTTTACCAACCATTACCTGCATTTTGACCTCCTTTTTTGGGGGCTCGCCGGTCCTTTCCGTCGCGTCTTCCTCCGATGGGACGATGGGTCCTTCGGCTGTAGCGACACAGCCTTCGGCTTTGTCTGGGGCCATGATGCCTCCTTTCCTAGGGTGATTGTTTAATGTCGGTTGGCGGGTGTAATCCGAAACGCGGCACCGCGCTGCGTGACGCACACTCGCACTGACCAACCAAATAAAAACAGTTCTTACGTAGAAATGTGTTCCCGTTAAATGGGAAGTCAAGTGAAGCGCTTGCGGAAAAAAAGCGCTGTCCTCCCGCAAACTCGCCGACGGCGATGACGACATCGTATAAAATGCTAAAATCCCACGGCAAAGGAGGAGTTCGTGCGCGGAAAAATCACGGCGTTGGTGATCGTCACCGCCTTAGTCCTGGCGGCCGGGACGTGGATAGCCATCCGTATCTGCGGTGGGCAAGCCGGAAGCAACCAGGCCCCGCCGCCGTTCAGCGCGCAGGTCCGCGTGGACCAGGGGGCGCCGCCGAACGCTCCTTTCCACGCCACGGTGATCCGCGACGGCAAGGTCGTCGAAACCTTCCCCTTCGCCTTCATGAAAGACGTGACGCCGGATGAGATCGTTGAAATCCGCCCGAATCGTGACGTGCTACGTAAACCGGTGCTCGCCGTGAGAGTGTTAGGTGATCGAGCCGGCGGCGAGTTGGCGTTTACGCCCGAGACCCTGCACGTGACCGCCGACGGTCGCCCGCTCGCTCCGCCGCACGTTTTGGAACTACGCAAGAACGAACTCATTTTTGAGGTGACCTACGAAATACCCGCCGATGCGCGCGCCGTGCGTTTGCGCACCAACAAAGCGCTGCGCCTGGCGATCAAAATGGCCGAATCGCCCGTTCGCTGGGACATGGTGCCGCGGGAATTCCTGCGTCCCAACCCGCTAGGCAAACCTCGGTTCGCCGGGAAGTCCAAGCAGTGGATCGACTACTTCTATTTCGGGGCCTACCAACACAGTTACCGCGGCTCGTTGATCGAACGTTGTTCGCGGCAAGACGATTTTCTCGTCATCTACGTGGACCCGGCTCGCTTCGCAAAACCTCTCCTTTCCGTGCGCATTGTCCGATTTACAGATTCTAACCTAAGCCGATTGCGCGCCGACCATTTCGTGGTTTCGACCGGGCCGAACAAACTGACTCCGCAGATCATTCGCGACCGGAAACAGGAAAGCGAGCAACCGCTCGTGCAGTGGAAACTGCCGGCGGGCGTCAAGCGGCTTGTCGTCGAGGTGAAAGTGCCCGCCCGCTATCAACTCGCCGTATCCGACGGCCCCGTGGCGTGGCGCAACATCAGCTTCATCGGGTCGCAAGACGCACCGCCCATACCCACGACACGCGAAGACGCCACGGTGCGTGTCGCGCCGTCCAACAACGAACCGTGTTTTCCGTGATGGGGTTCGGTTAGTTCATTTTCCAGACGCCGCCCGACTCCACGCGGCGACGCACGTTGCTGATGATCTTCGGCAGGTCATTTTTGAGCATCTTGGCCATGACGCGATTGGCGACCACCGCCATCGGGCCGAAATCGACACCCACGGCATTTTGGTGCTCGACCAAATATACCCCGTCAGAGATCTCCTCCAACTGCCAATAGCCCGTGTTCTTCGTATAAGGCTCGTGCGGTCGGGAGGTGTCCAGCACCCACTCGTTGCGCTGCCGCTCGGGATAATGCGTGTAAATATTCGTGTACGTCACCGACTTGATGCTGCCGTTGATGGTCAACTCCAGCCAGGTCCGGTTTTCTTCTTTCTTGAGCGCCACCGCTTTTTCCACCCGCGGCAGAAAATCCGGGAAACCGTCGTAATCCGACAGAACGGACCAAAAACGGTTGACGTCGTCGAAGCGCATGATCCCGAAGGCCGCGGCATAACCTTCTTTGGCGCCGCCTTCGAGGTCGGTGTGCACGACGACCTCGCCCTTTTTCACCTGCGCCAGTTCCGCGGGCGTGAGCTTGTCGCTGACCGGCCCGGCCGCCGCGCCGGCCGCGAAAACCAACGTGAACAATATGAGAAGCGAACAAAACGCCAAGCGACTCACGAATGCGACTCCTTTTCATTACGGCGCGCCATCGTAATCGAGATTGGACACAGGGCCAATCCCAGGTTAAAACCGGAAGTCCGCGACGACTTCGGATAGGAGATTCATCGTGCGACGTCTCGTGATCATCGCAGTTGCCGTGCTCGTCCTGGGTGCCATCGGCTGTCAAAGCGCGCCGGTTCGGTACCCGACTATTTCGCCCGATGCGCGACTCGCCTTCCCGCGCGACCATTTCGCGCATCCGGAATTCCGCACCGAATGGTGGTACTACAACGGACGGCTGGAAACGAACTCCGGCGCCGTGTACGGATTCCAACTCGTCTTTTTCGTGCGGCGCACCACCGACGACAGCCTCTATACGATCCCCACGCGCTGGTATGCCGACCCCGGGCACATGGCTCACTTCTGCTTAACCGACATTGCCGGCCAACGCCTGCACTTCGCCGAACGGCTCACCCCGAGCACCGCCGAAGGCGGCGACGCCGGAGCCCGCACCGATTCCTTCCTCGTGTGGAATCGCGATTGGTCGGCCCGCGAAGTCGACGGCGTTCATCACCTCCAAGCCAAACAAGGCCGCTTCGACCTGGCGCTGGCGCTGCGCGAAGCCAAGGCTCCGGTGCGCCACGGCCGCGATGGCTTCTTCCTCAAATCAAAAGGTCCGGACTTCGCTCGCGGCACCTACTACATCACCCACTCGCGACTGGTGGGAGAGGGCGTGTTGACCATAGGCGGCGTCTCGCAACCGGTGCGGGCCACCGCATGGCGCGACCACGAATTCGGCAGCCACCAACTCGCGCCCGATCAACTGGGGTGGGACTGGTTTTCGCTGCAGTTCGACGATGACACCGAACTGATGCTCTACATGCTCAAACAACGCGACGGCTCGTGGGGCCCGCTGTCCAAAGGCACCTACGTACGCGCCGACGGCACGACGGTAGCGCTAAGCAAGGAAGATATCGTGCTCGAGCCGCGACGCAGTTGGAAATCGCAATATGGCGCTGGCGACTACCAGGTGGATTGGCGCGCGCGGATTCCCAAACTCAACCTCGAATTCGACGTGTGGCCGGCGCTGGACAACCAGGAAGTCAACAGCCGCAAGACCACGCGGGTGATCTATTGGGAAGGGCTGGTCGTGACGCGGGGCACGAAAAACGGCGAACCCGTTGCGGGGCATGGCTACGTGGAATTGTGCGGCAACACGCATCAAGTCCACCAACTGACCGATCGGCGCGATTTGCGGCCCGCGGTGCGGCAATGACGGCGCGCCACGTTTGTCTGGCGATCGCGTGCCTACTTGTATTGACGGTCTGCCAACCGCCGGCCGTGCGCTACGAGGCGGTCACCCCCGAGCGGGCGATCATCTTTCCGCGCGATCACTTTGCGCATCGCGATTTCCGAACCGAATGGTGGTACCACACCGGCCACCTCGAAACCGAAGACGGCGGTGAGTACGGCTTTGAAGTCGTCTTTTTCCGCCATCGCACCGACAGCCTCGTGCGTTTCGGAATGCCGATTTGGAAGTTCGTGAATCCGATCTACTTCGCGCACTTCGCGATCACCGACGAAACCGGCGGCGCTTTCCATTATGCCGAGAACGTCGGCGTCGGCGCGGAGCGCCTGGGCGGTGACCGCGAGGATATGCTCAAGGTTTGGGCCGGCGACTGGCAGATGCTGGGCGTCGGCGACACAACGCGCCTGCACGCCGCCATGCCCGACGGCAGTTTCGCCGTCGATCTGATTCTTACGCCGCAAAAAGCGCCGGTTGTGCACGGAGTCAACGGCGTAAGCACCAAGGGGCGTGACAGCACAGCGCGCAGCTATTACATGAGCGTGACGCGCTACGAAGTCGCCGGCGAGTTGCGGGCGCACGGCGAGCGCCTACACGTCAAGCGCGGCCAGGCGTGGATGGATCACGAAATCTTCTCTGAACCGCTCAGCCAGCACGTCATCGGGTGGGATTGGTTTTCGCTGCAACTCGACGATGATCGCGAGGTCATGGCCTTTTTGCTGCGGCGTCGCGACGGCAGCGTCGATGCCGATAGCGCGGGCACCTTTGTCTTCGCCGACGGCCGCGCCGAGCATTTGGGCGCCGATGAGTTCGTCATCACGGAGTTGCAGCACTGGACGAGCCCGCACACCGGTACGGTCTACCCTACTAAGTGGCGCTTACGCATCCCCAAATACGACGCCGATTTGACTGTCACCGCCACGCTGGAGGATCAGGAATTGATCATGTTCCTCTCCGGCCTCACGTATTGGGAAGGTTCGATGCGTGTGACCGGCCGCTTGCAGGGCCGGCCGACCACGGGCCGCGGCTACGTGGAGATGTCGGGCCGCTCCGGCGAGGTGAGCGGGCTGTAAACCGGCATCCGACGCTCACCGTGCGATCGTGGGCGGTGTTTCTTAGGCGCCGCCGCCGCCGTCTAGTATCTGCCGGACCGTTCTGGCCAATTCGAAGGGGCGGAAGGGTTTCGGAAGAAAATGATGGCCTTCTTCCAATAGGCTCTGATGGCGGATGATATCCACGGAGTAGCCGGAAATGAGCAACGCTTTGAGCCCGGCTCTCGTTTTCCGCAGCGTTTCTAATAGCTCATGACCGTTCATGCCCGGCATGATGATGTCGCTGACCAAAAGATGAATCTCTCCGTCGAATTCTTGGCTTTGGCAACAGGCTTTTTCGCCGTCGGCCGCGACCACAACTTGGTAGCCGTATCTTTCCAGCGTTCGTCGTGCGAGATGCCGAACCATATCCTCGTCTTCCACCAGCAAAATAGTCTCGTCGCCGTGCGGTGATTCGGTCGAGGTTCTCTCAAGCGGTGTTTTCGCTTCATCGGCGATTTGCGGGAAGTAAATTCGGAACGTAGAACCCCGGCCCGGCGTCGTCTCGCAGGTAATGAAACCGTGGTTTTGCCGCACAATGCCGTACACCGTGGCCAAACCCAGACCCGTGCCGTTGGTGCCGCCTTTCGTCGAGTAAAAGGGTTCATACACATGGCGCTTGGTTTCCTCGTCCATGCCGCATCCGGTATCGGCGACTTCCAACGAGACGTAGTCGCCGGACACCATCACGGGCTCACCGTCCACGATCATGCTCTCATTGCACAACGTGATGTTGCGCGTCGTGGCGGTTAACCGGCCTCCCTCCGGCATGGCGTCGCGGGCGTTGGCGGCCAGGTTGACCATGATTTGATCGAGTTGCGTCGGGTCCACCTTGATGTGGCCCAAATCCTCGCTCAGTTTGAATTCCAGCACGACGTCCTCGCCGATGATGCGGTACAACATGTTTTGCAGCCGACCGAGAACTTCGTTGGGCCGGATCACCGTCGGCGTGACGACCTGCTTGCGCGAAAACGCCAGCAATTGCGTCGTGAGCGCCGCGGCGCGTTCGCCCGCCTGCCGGATTTCTTCCAAGTCGGCGCGCACAGGTTCGCTCGGCTGCGCCTCCGCCAGAATCATCTCCACGTAACCGTTGATTCCGGTCAACAGGTTGTTGAAGTCGTGCGCCACGCCACTGGCCAAACGACCGAGGGCTTCCATCTTTTGCGACTGCATTAGCCTCTCTTGGAGCTCCACGCGCTCCTGTTCGGTGCGCCGCTGCTCAGTGACGTCCGTGCTCGCGCCGACCATGCCGATGGGGCGGCCGTCGGCGTCGAGTATCAACCGGGTGCGCGATGCCAAGATGCATTCGCGACCGTCAGCGGCAACATTAACGACCGTCCCCTGCCATTGCCCCTCGGCCAACGTTGTGTCGATGATTTCCTGTTGCGTCGCGCCGCGCATCGAGTCTTCGCCGAACTGAAAGACGCTTCGACCGACGATCTGCTCGGGCCGCCGGCCGAAAAAACGGCACACCGCATCGTTGACGTAGCTAACGCGGCCTTCCAGGTCTGTGGCCACGACTCGGTCGCTGATGTGATCGAAAACGAGCCGCTTCCGAAAACGAAGCTCGTTTCCGTCGGTGCGACGCGGTCCGTGATATCACGCGCCGCAGTATAAACAGCGAAGACCTCATTGTTCTCGTCGAGTTCCGGCATGCAAAGCCAATCGATCCAAACGCCCGAAGGCAATTGAAACTCGGCGCGACGAGTCTGCTTGGTTTCGCATACTTCATCCAGAACGTTTTCCCACAGCTCGCAAAGCTCCACCGAGAAACCCAACTCGCGGTGGGTTTTACCGATGAAATCCGCCGGGGCGATACCGGTTTGCTGCTCCGCCGCCCGGTTTACGTACAAATGTCGATGTTGGAGATCGAAGCGCATGATCGTATCGATCGAGTGGTCGGCCAACGTGTGGAACCGTGCTTCACTTTCCTGCAACGCGCGCGCGTATTCGAGAAGCTTCGTGACGTCTTGAATTGCCCCGATGACCTTCACCGGCCGACCTTCGTCATCGTTGATCCGCTCGGCCCGCGAATGGATGATGCGCCGCCGGCCGTCATCTTCCCGCACGATTTCGAATTCCAAATCATAAGGCGTGCCGTATTCGAGGATATCCTCCAACGCGTGCTGTAAGCTCTCCGGGTTCGTAACGCGGGCTCGCACGCGGTCGAGCGACAGGGTTTGACGCGGATTCCCGTCCGCCTCGAAGGCAATACCCAACAACTCGAAGGCTTGCTCGGACGCCCACAGGGCCTCGGTTCCGATTTCGAACTCCCAATGGCCGATGCGCGCCGCCTTCTGAACTTGACACCATCGTTGCTCGCGGAGACGAAGCTCCCGCTCCGCCCGAATACGATGCGTAACGTCCATCGCAATGAGCATAAGGCCGATGATTCGGCCGTCTCGACGCACCAGGTTCGTGTAGCAATCCAGGTCGCGGATCTCGCCGTCATGAGCCGTTGTGACGTGAGTCGGCCCGGCGAATTCGCCTACCGCAAGCAGCGCCGCAATCTCGGCGTAATGCTCCCATTCAGCGAGCGGCAGCAAGCCGGCGTCGGCGAACGGCGCGCCGAGCAACTCCGCGACAGGCCGGCCCGCCAGTTTCGCCATGGCTTCGTTGCACGTGATGAAGCGGCCGTCCAAACCGATGACCGCGGCCGAAATCGGCGAGGACTCGACGAAAATTTCGCAACACTCTTCGGTTCCCCACCCGGCCGGGTCCGCCGCCTCCGCATCCGATAAATCCCTGCCCACGCCCAGGACGCCGAACGCGTCGGAATCCGACAGCGCGACTCGCTTCAGCGACCACGAAACGCGAACCCCGCAACGCTGCTTGAGGCAAAGCTCAACCTCGCCCCGCCACGCGCCGGTCGATTGGGCGGCGCGAAGAACATCGGCGAACGGCGGCGTGATCGAAGCCGCAAAAACGGCGTCAATATTCCGGTCGATCACCTCTTGTTCGGAGAAACCGTACAATTGTTCAGCGGCGTGATTCCAAAATACGACGCGGTTTTCCGAGTCGGAAACAAACACCGCGTCGTCCAGTTCGCGTAGGAAATAAAATGGCCCCGGTCGATCCCCATCTAACGACATGGAGGTGTACCTTCTTAGCTGCCCAATCTGTTGTTGGTCGCCACAAGTGAAATCAATATTTAGTGGTGTTTGTCGCCGTAACATACAATATCGGTTTTTGCGTCCGCAGACTTGAGACCAAGTATGGATGCCTCAAAAATTTAAGACGAAAAACCGCCCCGAGCCCCACCCGTCGTTTCCGGATCGCCCCTTCCTGGCGTATAATCGCCCGAAACCAAAGGTTGGCGGAGTCAACATGACGCCCAGGCAAACGCAGCTTGTTCTCTACGCGTCACTGAAAATGATGGCGTTGCAGTTCAACACCCGCCGAAAACTGAAGTCTTACCTGCGAAGCGAAGCCGGCTGGATCAATTTCTCGGTCGGGTTGCGTTCCGAGGACGGCAGCGTGCAGGCCGGCATTGTCTTTCGCGACGGCAAAGTACGCGCTCTGAAAGACGCGGACCCCGGCGTCGACACCATGATGATTTTCGTTCGGCCCGAGATCATGCTCGAAATGCTGCGGCTCACGCCCAACGAAATCGTCAACCTCCTGCTGCAAAACAAAATCCGCGTCAAGGGAAACTTCGCGTACCTCAATCTGTTCAACTTTTATATCTCCCTGGTAACCGGCGCGATTCACCGCCTGTTGGAAAAACGACGCCAGGCGGGTGAAAACACGCTGCGGCGACAGGCCGCGAAACCAAAAAGCGGCAACGGCGTCGGGCGTCCCGACGGCGAACAACTGCGGGCGGCAACCCGCGACCCGGGCGTTCGCTTCCTCGACGAACCCTACCTGGCCGAGCTGCGCTTGAACGACTTCCCGCGCCTGCAGGCCTTCGTGCACACCCACCTGCACCATCGTCCCGAAGTCTGCCACGAGCGGCCGCTTTTGTTGACGCGCTGGCACAGGGAACACGGCTTCGAAACCGACGCCGAAGGGCGGCCGTGGGTTCCCGAATTGCGCCAGGCCCACGCACTGGCCCACCTGCTGCGCCACCGCAAACCACGCGTCCGTGAGAACGACTTGCTCGCCGGCACGACTACCAGCAAGGAAATCGGCGTTGTGCTCTATCCCGACGCCCACGGCGCCCTCATCTGGGGCGAACTGCACTCGGCGGCCGCACGCGAACTCAACCCTTACGACATCTCGCCGGAAACGGCGCATGTTCTGCATCATGAAGTGTTCCCGTATTGGGTTCACCGCAATTTCCGCGAATGGGTGCGCGAGAAATACGACAACCCGCTGGCGCTGCAACTCGACGAACGCTTCGCGGTGTACTTCATTTGGAAGTCGGTGGGTATTTCCCACACGATCCCCGATTTCCCGGCGTTGCTGCAAAAAGGTGCGTGCGGGATCCGGCAGGAAATCGAAACGCAAAAGGCGGACTTCGCCGAAGAATCGCCGGAACGAAACGCGCTCGACGCCATGGCTATCAGTCTGGATGGGCTCGTGGCGTATGCCGCAAACCTTGCCGATGAAGCCAAGCGGCTGACCGGGGCGGAAGACGAACCGGTCCGGCGGGAAGAGTGCGCCGCGATGGCTGCGGCGTGCCGGCGGGTGCCCGAGCATCCGGCCCGCACGTTGCAGGAAGCAGTGCAGGCGATATGGATCGCGTGGATTGCCTTGCACATGGAAAACACCAACACGGGCCTGTCGCTTGGCCGGCTCGATACTTGGCTGCAGCCGTACTTTGCGGCGGACATGGCTCGGTTGGCGACCACTGCGGAAAAAGAGGCCTACGTTCGCCGCGCTGTGGAACTGGTCGGCTGCCTGTTCCTGCGCTGCACCGACCACCTGCCGCTGATTCCCGACATTGGCAACTACCTGTTCGGCGGCAGTTCCTCCGACCAGGCGATCACCCTGGGCGGCGTGACCAAGCAGGGCGAAGACGCCGTCTGCGACATGACCTACATCATGCTCAAAGTGACGGAGATGCTGGCGATCCGCGATCCCAACGTCAACGCTCGCTTCCACCCCGAAGTCAACAGCGACACCTACCTGCGGCGTCTGCTGGAAGTGAACCTGAATACCCGCGCCACGCCCTCGATTCACAACGACCAGGCCATGTTCCGCGCCCTGGAGGATTTCCACTACCCGATTGCCGCCGTGCGCGATTGGTCCGCCACCGGCTGCGTGGAACCCACGCTTTCCGGACAACACATGGGCCACACCGGCGCGGTCATGATCAACATGGTGGCCGCCTTGGAAATGGCGCTGTTCGACGGACGGCATCCCTTGATGCGCTGGCAGGTTGGGCCGCGCACCGGCGAGAACCTCGCCGACTTCGAAGAGTTTTTCGAGGCCTATTGTCGCCAGTTTGCCTTCCTGGCCGACCACGCCACGGAACTCAACCACATGCTCGGCGAGGCGCACGCCGACATTCGGCCCACGCCGCTGCTGTCCTCGTTCGTGCAGGGCTGCATCGAGCAAGGGAAGGACGCCGTCAACGGCGGAGCGCGGTACAATTCCACCGGCACGGCGCTGATCGGGCTGGCCGATGTCGTCGACTCGCTGATGGCCGTCAAAACACTCGTGTTCGACCAACGGCGCGTCTCGTTCCAAGACATGAAGGCGGCCGTGCGGGACAACTTCGCGTCGAATCCCGAATTGCACGCGCGCGTGCGCAATCGCGTGCCGCTGTTTGGTTCCGGCAGTTCCGAGGCGCTGGCGTTGGCCGGCCGCGTGACGGAATTCGCCCGGCGGCATTTGGGCGCGAAGCGTAATTTCCGCGGTGGTCCGTACACCGCCGGTTTTTGGTCGATGTCCAACCACGTCGCCTTCGGCACGCTGACCGGTGCGCTGCCCTCGGGCCGCTTGGCCGGCAAGCCCTTCACCCCCGGTTTGACGCCGCAGCCCGCTGCGTCCAACAACATTCTGGACAACCTGCGCGACGTGGCGGGCCTGGACCCGCGGAACCTCAACAACAACGTCGCCTTCAACGTCAAAGTCGTGCCCGGGATCAACGACTCGCACGAGGATTTCGTCGAACGCATGACGGCGGTGGTCAAAGCCTATTTCCAGATGGGCGGCATGCAGATGCAAATGAACGTTGTGGATTCCAACACCCTGCGACTCGCCTTGGCCCACCCCGAGCAGTATCCGAGCCTCATGGTGCGCATCTCCGGATACAACGCCTATTTCACGACCCTCAACCGCGACATGCAGATGGAACTGATCGAGCGCGCCGAATACAGCCTTTCCGGTTAACTAGCGCGTAGCGTAGCGG
Source organism: Candidatus Lernaella stagnicola (assembly GCA_030765525.1). NCBI lineage: Bacteria > Candidatus Lernaellota > Candidatus Lernaellaia > Candidatus Lernaellales > Candidatus Lernaellaceae > Candidatus Lernaella > Candidatus Lernaella stagnicola. The sequence goes on along the minus strand of JAVCCK010000023.1, from coordinate 198,459 downwards.
AAATCTTGTGGCAGGACGCGAGTCCCGGCAGGTATACCTCGCGATAGAGGTGCACATAGTGTTCGGCATCGGCGGGAACCGGCTGCACCGTTTTTGTCTCGGAAGCCATCGACTCCACCGCCTCTTGAACGTTGTGGAAAATCCCCGCGCCCAACGCGGCCACCATGCCGGCGCCGCGGGCCGACAGTTCCTCCGATAGGGGGCGCACAACGGGCAGCCCCATCACGTCGGCCAGGATTTGCACCACGATGGAAGATCGCGCGCCGCCCCCGCCACCGCGAGCCACTCGATCGGCGTGCCGGTAACCTTTTCCAGTATGCCGCGGCCGCGCCGCAAGTCGAACGCGATACCTTCCAGCAGAGCGCGGAAAAAATGCGCGCGGGTGTGGGTTTCACGCAGCCCTACCGCGGCGCCCGTTTCCATCGGGTGCTGCAGCGTGGGCGACCAGCGCGGCCAAACCATCAGGCCATCACAACCTACCGGCGCCGTTTTGGCTTCGTCGCAAAGCAGCGCTTCGACCGGCTTGCCCCGTTCCTGGGCGAGCGGTTCCAGATCGCGCGCCAGTTCGTGGGCAAACCACCGCGCGGTCCACATGCCGCGAAAAACTAGGTACTCCAGGCAGTACGCGCCGGGCTCCGCCGCCGCCATCGCCAGCCAATCGTAACGACGGCTCTGCAGCGCCTTGCGCCACGGGACGCAAATCGAAGAACCGGTCCCGAGACTCACCGCGCCCGCGCCGCGCTTGCTCGAGAGCAACCCGGCTCCCAAAGCTTCGGCCTGCTTGTCGCCGCCGCACGCATAAACAGGCAGCCCGGCCGGCAATCCGGTTTGTGCCGCGGTCGCTTCGGTGATCGCCCCGATCGGCTGTGCCGGTTGCACGATCGGCGGCAGCCACTGTTTTTGATAGCCCAACATTTGATGCAGCAGCGCCGAGTCGGACCACGCGAGTTTCTTCACGTCGAAGGGCCACGGGCCGACCACGCCGCCCGGCGCCACGGCTACGCGGCCGGTCAGTTCGTGGTTCAGCCAACCTTCGATGGAAGAGATCCACCGGGCCTGCGCGAGAATTTCCGGGTTTCGTTCCCGCCATTGCCGCGGCCACGACTTGGCCAGCAGGCGCGGTATCAGAGCGTTCCGCCCCTGGATTTTCAGGAACATTCGCAGCCATTTCGACGGTTCGGAATCGATGCTTGCGGCGCGGCGATCCAGCCACGAGGTCGCGTCCATCAAGGGAGAACCATCTTCGGCCAATGGCAAAACCGTAGAGCGCTGAGTCGTTAGCGCCGTGCCCGCCAAGAGGGAAAGGTCGCCGTTCCATTTCGCCAGACACTGACGAATGGATTCAAACAGCGACTCGCGTATGTCGATGGGGTCTTGCTCGACCGCCCCCGGCATGGGGTGTTTCATCGCCGCGTGCTCCCGTTGGCCCATGGCCAACACATGACCGGCGGTGTCGAAAAGCAGCGCGCGCGAACTCTGCGAGCCCGAATCCAAAGCCAACACAACAGCGGCTTGGTCCACAGCAACCTCCACGTGGCGGGGTGATATCTTCTTGCGTTACCACACCGGAACGGCGGTGTAAACAAACGCGCGGTACGCCCTCGCGTGAGGTCTATGCCACAGGCTCCCGAGGCGGTGATGGCACTTGCTGTGGGCGCCGGGCCCACAGCAACAGCTTGCCGGACGCTCACAACGAGTGGTACCGTAGATCACTGTACTCGTTGCGAATGAGGTTCTGATGGCAGATATGCCGACGATTTTTGTTGGTCAGAGATTGCCGCTTTCGAATCTTTCACCGGACAGTTTCGAACAATTCGTTCGAGGTTGTCTAACTGAAGTCGGGCCACTTCATGGGTTCGAGGTGACTGGTGGTTCCGGCGGGCCAGGAGACGGGGGATTTGACGCCAACGGTATCCGGATTTTTGATGGAAAGCCGATTTGTATCCAAAGCAAACGCCAGACTGCTCGACTGTCTCTGGCTCAAGTCGGAATCGAATTAGCAAAAGTAGCCCTCAAATCGAAACTTGAAGGGTCAGAGGTAGTCGAACATTATTTCGTTACTTCGGGAAAAGTGGCTGAAGGGGTTCGATCCGCACTTCGAGAAGGTCTTCGTACCAAACTGATCTCGCATTCAGAGCGTGCGGTCAACAAGAGAAACAAATTACCTGATCTTATCCGTGAATGTACAGAAAAGGGCATCGATGTTGTTCGTGCGGTTTCTGATTATGTTCTGTCGGTGGAAAAGATCATTGTTTGGGACGGTGATGACTTTGACACAGAAATGGGCCGTGTCTGGTCGAAGTTGAAAGACCTAATTGGGCAGTTCTTTTTCGTTCAGCCGGTTCTTCTTGAACATCCTCGGCCTGACTTCGATGAAGCTACTTATCTTTCAAACTGTTTGTCGGCAAAATCTGATCGCTATGTACCGTTGCTTGGCAAGCCAGCCGAACTTCCGACAAATCTCAGTATTGCTTCAGCGGCCGATCCGCTTGCTCCAGATTCAGGTCGAGCTCCTTCGCGACCGCCGGTGTCAAGTGGGGAGGGTTTTTCCGCTTTAGAGGCGCTCACGCATACGTCACCAGACACTTGTTCAGTGCTTCTGGGTGCTGGCGGCGCAGGGAAAACGACAACTCTTGAGATGACTTGCACCGCATCTGCATTGCTACGCAAAGAAGATAAAAATTCTCCCCTACCAATTTTAATTTGTCTGAAGCAATATCGCGGGGACCTCCATCGACTCGTTAAAAATAGCTTGAATATCCACCATGGGCATTGGGCGTCTTTACCGGGCCGTTTTCTGTTGCTTTGTGATGGCTTGAATGAAATCGAGGGGCCAGATGCTCAAAAAGTCCTGGATGAGATTACTGAGGTAATTAAGTTCTATAAGGGGCGGGTATCTTGTGTTCTCTCAACCAGGAGTGCTGGTCTGCGGTACCCCGTTTACTTGCCCTGTATTCGATCCGTAATTGAACTTTATGTTCTGAACATGGATCAAATTCTCACTTTCTCTGGTAAAGTTTTTGAGGACTCACAATTAGAAGCCGCATTTGTAAATCAAATTAGAGAGAAGTTATCCACCTTGGGTTACGGGGTTTTTTCCTTGCCGTTCGCGTTAAAGACTGCCGCCAGAGTGTTCAAGGAAACTGGGATGGTCCCTGACTCCATTGGGCACCTGCTGGAACATGTCTTCCTTTTGCGATTTAAAAGAAACCAGGAATTATCTCATCTCTTGGACGAGTCCTTACACGACATACCATTTGAGGCAGTACAGTTTCTGGCCCAAAGGCTTTCCTTTGCTCTGAGGGTCGAACGTCAAAAGTCCATCTTTTCGCTCGATGAATTTGTAACGGCCTTGCGATCAGTTTTAAATTCCGTTTCGGACAATGATGCGCCGCTCGGTATTCGAGGCATGACGGATATCAATATTCAACGCCTTCTGCGGCACTATGAGGTCATCAACGTATCCGATGGAGGGTGGGTCACCCTTGGCCACGATCTCACGGCAGACTATTTTGCATCATTTATCTTGGCATGCAAGTGGACATCTTACCTCAATACGCTTCAGAATAGTATTTCTGATGATGCCTGGATGTTTGCATCGCCGCGAGTACCGGAGGTGGAACGAAAGAGATTCTTAGACTCGATTGTCTCCGTGGACCTTCTGCTCGCGGCTCGCTGCGCCGTCGAAATGGGCGAGAGCAGTGTTCAACTACTTGAATCTCTCGTCTTTCAAGAAGATGCCAGTCAAGACACCTTCAAAATATGGCGAGCAACCAATGCTATGGTAATTCTTGGATCGAAGAATTGCGCCGATCATTTGAAGACCAACATGGCGTTTTCTCTCCCGCACTCAATCCGCCACGGGAATGCGCAACGAGCATTGGCACGGATGGGAGATGAAGGCTTCCTATCAGGGATTATGCCTGGGGCGGAAAAATGGGCGAGCGACCCATACACAAATGCGAGTGGTGGTGAGATTGCCCTTTGGGAAATTGCGCCTCTTCATGTCGCGCTTCGTCTGGCCCGGAAAAGACTACGAGAAGCCGGGCCAGCTGAGTCGGTATTTCTATCGATGAAAACGGTACGAAGATATGGGGATGCGTCCGATGCAGACGCCCTTGAGTATCGTTTGCGAAATGCCAGCGATCTAAAGACGCTTTCGGGCGCTTTCCATTTCTTGCATCACTTTGACGCTCCCCGGTCGATAGCGACGGTGCAAACAATGCTTGGCCGCGGAGATCCGTTCGATGACGTTTATCTGATGGAACTGCTGGCAAGCGTTAGCGCCCCAGTGGACAGCGAGTGGCTGGTGTCTTTGCTCCTTGATGAACACAAGCAAGAGTATCTTGATCAATATCGAGAAAAGCAGCCAGCAGAATTAGAGGCCCTGATCAGCAATCTCCGGTTGGCGCTCCTTAAGCAAAAGGGACCAGAGCAGGCGGAGGAGGTAGTCAATCGCTATCGAGTACGGGCTGGGAGTCAAGACCGAGCAGGTCAAAGCTACGTGATGTTCAAACACACAGTATCGAACTTGCTAATGAGTTGCACGCTCACAGACGACGCCACTCAGCGTCTTCGTGAGAACGCTTTAGTCGCCGACACGGCGACACGGTGGCAAGTCTGGCAGATCGCCTCGAAGCATCAACTAGCGAATTTCGACGATTTGGCGTCAGATTTGATTTCCCAGGGGGACATCGCGGACGCGGGATTGGCGGCGGCATTTGCGAAAGAACGGGCGTGGCCGGAAGAAAGAGAAAGGCTGTTTATTGAAAAAGCAGTTTCCCGTTTGGAAACAGACAAAAAGGATTGGCTCACATCGGGCTTTTCGCAAATCGTTGACTACCTTTTCTCGAAAGGCGAAATCGAACGGATAGCAGAATATGTCCTTTGGGAGTTCGAAGAACTGATTAAGGCGAACATTGACCTTTTGAACGGGCAACGCCCACGTCTTCCGGGGAAAACCGGCGTTTTCAAAACGGAGGACTTGGAACGGCTTCAATTCGACATTAAGCGAAAAGTGGCACGAATCATTTCAATATTGTCTACGATCGCGGACAGGATTCCTAAGGAATTGATTCTTGGATTGATGGACGTAGATTTGGAAAGGTGGGCCGACGTAGAGAGGCGCACTATTGGCAACATACTACGACAATTGAGCGATGACGAACTCGACGACAAGTTGTCGGTCGTGCAGAATATCGGACTCAAGTTGTGGCTTCTTTCAATCGTTTCGGAACTTGGCGTAACGGATGCTCGCGTCACGCTGGTGCGGACAGAACTGAGGCAATGGGTTGCTTCGCCCGCCTTGATCACCTGGCTAGAACGGGCCATAGAAAACATGTGGTGCGAAAAAACGTTGGAAGCGGTGACCCATGCGATCGCAGAGGCAAGATGGCACGAAGAAACAGGCGATCAACATGTGACAGGAATCGTCGATTTCGTTGCTCGTAGAGTTAGCAGAAGGATGGCGATCTCGATCATCCAACCGTTTTTAACAATAAACCTCCATCCCTGGTCTTATCGCATATTGAAATTGTGGTTCGATAAAGGGATGGCGGATCGGTCCACCAACAGTAGCGATTAGAAGCCAATGCAACTAGCCCGGCTTCGCAGCTTTCTTGCCCGGTCGCCCGCCCGAAGCGATGCGCGGCCTCCGTGTTCGGTACCTGGAAGTTGATGATCATCCCGCCCACGACGGACGAGTCCTCGCACCGACCCGTTGGGAAGGCGAAATGAGATCGCGCCGCGGCGTGTTTCGCTACACCGCGCGAGCCTCGACGCCCGTGGCCGCGCTCGTGCCGGGCGGCGGTATGCTCGGCTTTGAGTTCGACGGAGAATGGTCGGCCCGCGACGGCGGCTCGGCCGTCTGGTCGGGAGTGGGCTTCTGTGAATACGGCGATTTTCCGGGCAATCTCAAACCGGAAACAGTGCCGGCCAGAGTAGGGCATCGAGTACCAGCGTGTGAAACGTAAACAGCGCTGCGCCGAGCACGGACGGCCACCAAAACTGATCCGGGGCGCGGCGGCGCAGTTGCGCCAGGGCGATCAGCATCAGCAGCGACCCCAACGCGACCAGCGCCAGCACCAGGCGCACGGCCAGCCACAGCAGGGTTGTGGGCGTGTCCAGATAGGCGAACGTGAGCGTCATCCACAGCGAAGACGGCAGCAAAATCATGCCGAACAGCACGTGAAAGAAGCGAAACGGCAGCCCGCGGAAAAGTTTTACTTCCTCCGGCCGCATGCGAACGACCACATGAAAGAAGAAAAGCAGGTATCCCGCCGCGGCCAAGAGCATCGAAATCCCGTACACGCCCTGCAGCCCGTCCGGCACGCCTCCCCACAACTCGTTGCCCCGGCCCGGATGGGTCAGCAGGCCGTAGGCGTAGCTGCCGAGTACCGCGACACCGCCGGCGAGATTGATCAGAAACAATTCGAGCTTGGTTCGTTGCATGCGATGCTCCCTTGAGTTATTTTTCCTCGAAAATGCGACGGTTTATTCGATCGGTAACACACACTCGTCCACGTGCAAAACGCGGTCCTGGCGAATCCACGGCGTAACAATCAACGCCCGCAGAATGTCCGTCAGCCCCCAGATTTCTTCCTTGCCCAGGGCCAAGGTGTAATCGCCGCCCAATTCCCACGGGTCCCACACGACCACATAGTAAACGCCGGGTTGGTCGATCACATGCTCGAAAACCGGACCTTCGTAGTAGGTTTGGTTGCCGAAAAACTCGTAGAAGGTGGTGCGCGGTTCGCCCGGCTCGGTGTTTTCCATCACCACCGCTCCATACCCCTCGGGCAGGTTGAAGGGCAGCGGCTGGGTGGGTTGGGGGAAATTCGGGCCGACCACGGCGTACCACGGCGCGTAGTCTTCATACCCGACGCACGCGGGAACAATCAGTTCGGCGTACACCAACGCTTCCTCGACGAGTTCGAACTGATACACGTCAATATCATCGGCCGGGCTCACGAAATCAGTTTCCAACCAAGCATAAACGGCAATGGATTGCTCGGGATTGCCCGTCATGACAAAGGGCCGCTGCCCGGTGAAATCGGCGTGCTCGACGTAGGGTACATGGGCCGCCACGGGCACGGCGAGTGCGAGGGTCGCCACTACTGCCAGCCATGTCATCGGTTTCATTTTTTTCTCCTTTGATTAGTTTTTTACCGCATCGCCGTCTTTTCGGTTGGACACTCCCATGTCTCTTGATGTTGGGTGACCGGACGTAATCTTCCACCTGATGATCGCATTCGTTTTCTTAAAGTTATTTTATTAACTCATTTCGCGATAGCAAGGATTGCCGTTTGAAAAAACGTGACACGCGCCGCCGATTTGCGGCACGCGGCGGCAATTTACGGCGGAAACGTCACTATTTTGCGTCCGTTGCGACATATTTGGCGGCCGAAGACGTTCGTTTGCCGCCGGTTTCCCGGTGCCGACGCATTTGCCTGGAGCCTTGACAATCGGCGTCGTTTTGCCAATCTAGAACCATCTTAATGGGGTAACCAAAAACGTTCTCGCCGAGCCTGCATGGAGCAGTGGCCGGGTCGCGGCGTTCGCTGAGATTTTGGTCACCTAAGAAGAAGTGTGTTTTCCGGCTTGCCGAATCACTACAACAGGAATTTTCGCCGGCGGCATGATTCGTCTTGCTGATAGATTTCGCGTGAATTGAAAGCGCTTGCGAAGTCGAGGATGGAAGCTTGGCGAATTCGACTAGCGTGGGCGGTTTTTTAGGTGGCGTGTGAAAGATGGGGTGGGTTATCCATCTATTAGGTTGAATCGTGGGGTGGGCAGCACCCGCGCGCGTTTGCAGAACGCGTGAAGAAAGGACCGCGGCATGGCGGACCAAACGCCAATATCCGTTTCGGAAGTGTTCGAAACAAAATGCTTTTTCGAAAAGCATGAGGGTCGACTGCGCCTCTTCCTGGATGAGGAAAACGACGCCGATGCGGTCGCCGAAGCCCGTGTGATGGCCGATCCGTGCCTGGCAAGGTTGATGCCGGCCGACGAGGGCGCGGTGCGGGAACGATTCGTCGCCGATTGCCGCCAACACCTTCGTCCCCTCGCGTCTGTCGCCGACGACCAAAAACTTGCCGAAGCGATCGAGCGAGTGGGATTTCGCTATGCTATCGCCGCGTTTCCCAACCTCATTGCGCGAACCCCGCCGACGACTCTGCGACTTCGCCTCGCCGCGTTCATGGAATTTTTGGCCGAACCGGCGGCGATGTACCGGATTTTGGTCGAGCGATTTAGGCACGCCACCGACTCCACGCTGGATGACGACCAAATCATCTCGCAGCTCGTGGAATTGGCGGTCGACCTTACCGCCGCGGAATTTTGCCCGCGAACCAGGCTCCATGAACCGTGGGAACGGTGCATGGGCGGATTTCTCTATTTGGCTACTTGCCACGAGTTCCTCTTTCGCAAGATCGTGGACTACTGGACCGAAGAATCTGAAATCGTTCGCTTTTTGCGCGGATCGCTACAAACCTGCCCGAGCCAATTGACCGAAATGGGAGTCCAAGACGCGGGCCATACCGGGCGAATTCCGGATTGGGCGATCCTACCCGAGAAATTGGCGGTCCGTTTGGGTCGGGAGCGCGCCGGCGCGCTGGAGAGGGCGGCGGCGCAACTGGAGCGATGCGTGTGGAATGTGGCGGGTGACGTTTTGGGTTGGTCGGATCCGTCTCGCCTGGCCCACAGCGTCCAGCATTTTTGGGAAACGAGGATCGACCTGGTGCTGTCGGGCTACCCCTACTTCGCGTTTCATTCGAAATTCGCCACGTGGTGGCTGAGTTGCTGCCGAAACTTCCCCTTTTACGACGATCGGCAGATTCTATCGGATCAGGTGCCCGAAACTCGCGTCGTCGCTCCGGCGGAGAGCCTTCGGTTACCGCACATTCAGGAAGCTGACGCCTATGCGGACAACGAGATGGGCGTCGAATACTTGCGGATGTTGCGCGAAGCGATTCGCCATACCCGCCACACGTTTTTCGCCAGTATCGCCGCCGAAACAGCGCCGACCGAAGCGACGGCCCACGAAGTCAAACGGCAGGCGGTCGACGAAATCATCGCCGGTTCGCTCGCCAAGGCGACGTGGCCGGAGAAAACTTCAGAAACGATTCAGCGGTTGGCCGCCAAGTTCCCGGCGATCGACGTATACGAGACGATGCACGATGTGCGCCGTCGCCTACGGGTTTATGTCGACGCGCGTTGGAACAAGCAGCCCACTGCGGAAATTCTGGCCCAGAAGGAAATACGTACCTACCGCTCCCCGGCGATCTTGAAAACCATCGCCACCTTCGCCCATTGCGTACCGGCCAACCACACTTCGCTCTGGGCGTTTGCGGTGTACGTGTTCCTCCATTCAGACATCGTGCAGCCCCAACGTCCCGACCGTTGGACCTTCAAACGCTTCGTGCGCGAGTTTTGGTTCTGGTATCCGCAGGAACTGCTTTGGGAAGCCGTGCGCCGCGGTGCGGCCGACGGCGTGGCCAGTGACCAGTGGGCCGTCGCGCTGTTGGAAGAGCCCGCGATCAAGTCGCTGGTGGAGGAACTGCAAAGCTGCCGGACGCAGAAGGAACTCGATGTCTTTTTGACCCGCCGCGATTTTATCGTCGAGAAGGAAATCGTTGAGAATTTCCTTAAAAAACGCCTGGATGTCGACAGCCTGGATCGATTCACCAGCCGGTTGCGCGCTTGTTTCCGCGCCTGGAAGCAGACGCGGCAAGCCGAGGGAGACGGCAACGTGCCACATCATCTGTTTTTGCCGCTGTGGTATCTCACGCGCGTGGATCAATCGGCCGGCGACAGGGGCGAGCTCATGCGGCGCCTGGGTCTCGGAGGCGGGGAAGCGAACGACGGCCAGAATGAGATCGCCGCCGCACAACTCCTCGAGTTGCTGACTGCTCATTTGGGTTCGACGAAACCAGCAACTAAAGCGCAGCGCGAAGAGCGGCACTGATGGACAAACACACCGCCCGTAACATGATCGCAGCGTACTTGACCGGCGCTTCCTTTGACGCCCAGGCACTCGCGGAGGCCTGGCGGTGGATCGACGAAAACGACCCCGAATTGCAGTCATTTTTACGTGAGGATTTCGGCGGCGTTCGCGAGACGAAGGCCGCGTGCGCCATGTTCTTGGAGAACCTGCCGTATTTCGCCGATCTCAGCGCGGCCGAGCGATACGAGCAAACGCCGGAACTGGCGGCGCACTACCGCGACTGCCCGCAGTGTCGCCAAGCGTTTTGGGCGGTGCGGCCCCGGTGGGTCAACGTGGCGGCGGCCCAGACGCGGCGAATGCTGCGCACGTTCCGTAAGGAATATGCCGAGGCGATCACGCTGCTGATCGGTAAGACCGGTCGCCTGTTGGAAAGCGGTTTTTCGCCCGAGCCGACAGGGTTGGCCACCGCGGCGGTGTTGGGCGGGGCGACGCAGGGCGAGGCCGCGGGGACGGGACATCTGACGTATGATTTTGTGGACGCCGAGGAGGGACTGAACATCCGCGTCGGCGTGAAGGGAAAGCCGCTGAGCTTGGTCGTCGAACAGGTGACGACGCAGGCGGAAGAAAAGAAAAACATTCGCTTGGAACTGCGGCAGGAGGAAGACTCGTCGGTGTATTGGTCTTCGGCTTATCCGCAATGCAAGGGCGAAACGGTGGCGCTGGAACCCGGCCGTTGGCGGTTGCTGATACGGCGGGAGGGCGTCGATTTGGTGGAGCAGCGCGACGTGGTGCTCGACCTTCGCACATGGGGGGAAAGAAAATGAATGTGAACGAAAGCGACCGTGAAATGGCGATGAGGGGACACTACTCACCCGAGGAAGCCCAAAACCTCATGTTGTTCATTTTGGAGCGGGCGAATCATCACCTTTCCTTGACGCAGCAGGATTGCGCGCGCCTGGTCGACACCTTCATGTATCCGAATTTGATCCACTGGGCGACACACCTGGCACGCCGCAGCCCGGCGAAAACCGCCACGAATATCTGCCCCCTATACCACTGCGCCACCCAGTGCATGGGCGCGAATTTCGCGGCGCCAACGCACGTGGCCGAGATCGACGGCAGGGAGTTTTGTGCGCGGCGGGAGAGGAAGCACCCCTGGGCGATGATCGTCACGTTGTTGTGGAACAACGCCGTCGCGCGCGAATCGGGAAACAAGGATATCGAGCCACCCTACCGGCAGTGCGCGTGGGACGTGTTCGAAAACATACAGCACAAGGAACCGGCGCGTATCGCCTGGAGCGCGGTGGAGCTTTCGAAACGTCCGGAGGCGGTTCGCGAGGCGTGGAATCATTGGGCGGACGGCGTCGAGCAGGCGTTCACGGAAGTTCAGCGGCTCGAACGGCAGGCCGAAGGCGCCGAGTGGCTGGAAAACGTGACGGCGACGCTTATGGAACACATCGATCCCGTCCGGCTTCTAAACCTGGTGTGGCATGTGAGTCAGAGCTTGGATGGGTGGCGTCGCGCCCAACGTAGCGTTCCGGAGGCAACCCGCGAGCGCATTCATCGCACGTTGGTGGATATCGGCAAGCTGCTGGCATTTTACCACGGCCATGTGTGGACGTTGGCGACCGATTTATACCCGTTGGAACTGGGCGCGTTGCGCGATATGCTTGCCGAACTTCGGCCACACGGGTGGGAAGATATCATTGCCCTGCTTGAGCAAGAGGAAGTCACGCCCGTCGAACTGACGGTAGTCCGCGAATTTCTCCAAAAAAGCGTCAAGCCGCTGGCGTCCAGTGGATTACCACCGGGACCGGCGCGCAACGACCTCCTGGTGCAGGACCTGTTCTGGGATTGGATCGGGTTGCGGCCGCGTCCGGATTCAGGCCGCAGTTTTCAGCTAACCGATTGGTGCCGCCGGCGTTGGGAAACGGCGACGGACCGCGACGAGCCACGTTGGAGGACAATCGCATGAACGACCCAAGAGACATACTGGAATTCGGAGAATGTGTGTCGGCCGACCAGTTGTTGCGTTTCCGCGACGGCGCCTGCAACGTGTCTGAAACCGCGGCGATCCAACGGCACATCGAGGTCTGCGCGACATGCAGCGCCGATTTGGAGTCGATGCGCTTTTTCGACCTGGACATGCTGGCGCTCGAGGAAGACCGCGAAGCGTTGCGGACCTTCCGGCCCGATGCCGAGCATGCGTATCGCTGCGACGAAATGACCGACGAGCGCCTCTTGGAAACCGCGCGCGCCTCCATGCCGCCGGAAGACCTGAAGCTGCGCGAGCACTTGCTGCAATGCCCCTTCTGCCGGCTGCGCATGGCGATCGTGGAAGAAACACGCGACGGCGAGCCGACGCTGAAGGGCCGCATCCTGCACGCCGTGCTCGACGACTCGATTGCCGACGCCGCCCGCGCCGTACACGCGGCGCGTTTGTGGGCCGTGCACGGCCAGGTGCGCCGGTTTACCAAGGCCGTGGGCGCTTGGGTGAACGACACGGGCGAAATGGTGGCGGCGGGCTTGGAAAAATTCATGCTCCCCGAGCGGCAATTGCAAGCCGTACAGCTTTCGGCGAAGAGCGAAAGGTTGGCACCCAGCACGCGATCGATCCCGGTCGAAGGCCGCGATTGGGAAATGGTATTCGGCATGCAGCCGGAACCGGGCTCGAAGGATTGGACGGTCTTTTATTCCTTCTCGACAACCGAAGACGCAGGTCTGCCGATCTCGGCCCGGGTCGAGGTGCACGCGGCAGACGGCGAAATCGTGTTTTCCGGCCGTGCGGCGGAGCATCAGGGGTCGCCGATTACGCTGGAGCACGGCGAGTACGAAATGCGGCTGCTGATCGACAACGAAACGTGGTGTATACCCTTTGCGGCGGGCCAACCGCCGGAGGTTAACAGTCAGGCATAGAAGCGATGTGGGGCGGGTGATGGAAACTCGGATACTTTCCGTTTCGTACCAGCAGGATTCGTCCGACCGCGGCGGAGTTGCATACCGCCAGGAAATGCTGCCGGTCGGCACCGGAACGCAGGCGACGCGGCCGGTAACCGAATTCAAGTTGGTGCCGAGCCGAGATAGCGTGCAACGGTTGATTCGCGACATCAAACTGCGGGTGGACGAATTAAATACCCGTGCGGTCGCCGGGGCGAAGCGGGGCGATTTGAGCGTGGAAGACGCCGCGTTGCGTTTGGCCAAGCAGATTCTTCCCGAGTGCGGTTTCATCAAGATGACGGCGCCGCCGATTCACCCGCAATTGGACACCTTCGCCCGCGACATCGTCGAGCAAATACCGTGGGAGGCGATGGAAGAATATTTTATGGAGTGTCCCGAGCCGGATTGCACACGGCGTTTCATCGTGCCCCCGGCGATCATGCTGGACTTTTATCAGCAATTGGCGCTGGGCAAGAAGGTGTTTCACAAGGATCTGCTGTGGGACTATCTGCGCGATTTGGATCACCCCGATTGGCCCGGCCCGTATTGTTCGCGCCACCGCAGCGAAATGCGGCTGGGCGGCGACAAGCTGGCGCTGACCTACCACTTCAGTCACGTGATTCGCGACGCCTACAAGGGCCCGAGCCGCTCGCGGGAATGGCTGTTCATCATCGATCCGCACGATGATCCGCTGAATAGTTTGTTCAGCAAATACTCCGACGGCAAGGGCCAATGCAAAAGCCACGTCGCCAGGTTGGAATCGCTGCTTGAGGCCCGCGGGTACAACATCACGCGCGTGAAATATCGGGATGCGAAAGTCGGCAAAGTGCTCGCTCTGTTGGAGCAGCGCGAATTCGCCGGCATCTACTACTTCGGGCACGGCGACTTCTGCAACGAGAGTCGTCAGGGGCAGTTGATTCTGGCCGACGGACCTTTGCCGGCCCGACAGATCGCCGACGCGGCGCCGAACGCGAAGCTGATTTTTCTCAACGCGTGCCAAAGCGGCGCGGCCGGCGACCAATGGGACATCGAACGGGAGCCGCATAGCCTGGCGCGGGCGTTTTCCGTCAACGACGGCAACAAGGTGGTCATTGCGCCGATCTACAGCGTCGTCAACAACCAGGCGGCAAGGGCGGCGATCGACTTTTTCGAAACCGCGCTGTCGCCCGACAAGACACTAAGCGAATCGCTGGCCGAGGCGCGGCGCAACAGTCTGGAACGCTATCGCCAAGACCAGCCCGACATCGCCTGGATGGCCTACCGCTATTTCGGCGATCCGTTCAAAACGATGCCGGGATTGGCCGCCGCCGCCGAGCAGATTGTCGAGACGGCCGAACCGCCCGTCGAATACGACCTGAGCGTTTTCGACGCCGCCGGCCGTTTGCAGAACGAAGCGTTCGGTTTGGAAATGACGCCGGTGCTGCTGTGGGCCGGCAAGCGGATGACCAACCAGAACCGCGAGAGCCTAACCCCCAACGACTTGCTGGCCGGCCTGGTGGGCAAGGGTGATTTGACGCGCAGCTTGTTGCGGGAGCACCGCATCGATCCGGACGAATTGTACGAACGTATCGGCCAATTGCCCGAAATGGAGCCGAGTGCGACCTCGCCCCGCGACCCGGCGCAGCCACGCGGCGGGCAACCCGGGACATCCGATCTGCAAAACGGCCGATTCGAGGAACACTTGCTGCGAGACGTCCTGCCGACCGAGCGGACTCACTATGGGCCGGAACTGCTGCGTTTGCTTGAGAACGCTGAAGGCCTGGCCCGGGCGCACGTGGACACGGACACGAAAATCATTCACGAAGCCGATTTGCTGCGGAGCTTTTTGGCGACCGAGAATTGGCCGAGCGAGCAACTGGGCGTCATGCCCGACGCCGCGACGGCGCTGCATACTTTAGAGACGCTGCTCTCCGACGGAGAGATGGACGACAGCGGTGTTTTACGGCTGGACGAACTGACGCCGGCCGCGCGACGCATCGTCGACAACGCTCACCGCCTCGCGCAGCAACGCGGGCATTTCCCGATACCCCACCGCATTGTGTTGATCGCTTTTCTCACACAACTGGAGGGCGCAGCCGAACGCCTGATCCGCGAGGTCGATAAAAACCCCGAACTACTCACCGGCAAGTTGCTGCAAGTCACCAAAGCGGAGAGTCCGCGAACTTTCGGCCTTGGGTCGGAAGCCGTGCGGCCGGTGATAGCGCCCATGTTGGAGGCCGCGGCAAAGTTTGCGGGTCCGTCGAGCAAGATCAGCGAACAGATGCTGTTTCGCGGCTTCTGCCAAAGTGCGTCAGCCGACTTCAAGGAATTCCTGGTCACGACCGGCGACGTGAATCTGGACGAACTGCGCTTTCCGGAAGGCGATTGGGAACCGCGGCTCAATGATGAATGGCCGCTGACCGATGACGAGGAACTGGACCTGACGGCCTTGGACGATGAGGCGCGTCACATCATCGAGACGGCGCACCGGTCGGCGCAGGAATGGGGTTTGCGCTACATCCCCAATCGCGTGTTGATGGCGGCGTTCGTCGAGCGGCAGGACACGTTCACGTCGCGTCTACTGGCAGAGTTGGGTGTGGATGTCTGCGAGGTCGCCGACAACATGCGCGCTGCCTCGAAGGGCTCTGAACCTTCCACTTTTCCGCTGGAGTCGAAGGCGGCGAAACGGATTGTTTTGCCGGTGTTGAAGGCGGCGCGGCTGGCGGCAGTCGATCCGGCATGCATCACCGAAGCCGAATTACTCCGCGCGTTTTGCGAGCGCTCCAATTCGCAATTCAAGACATGGCTGCACAGCTTGATCCCGCAATTCGACTGGGATTGCCTGCGGCGTGCGCTGGCCGATATTTTGCCGCCCACGCCACCGCGCCGGCCCGAGGCTCCGGACACACCCGCGAGCGGACCGAGCGATTCGGACGACACGCCTTCCGGAGACCCGGAAACGACACTTCTCAAGCAACCGTCCAGCGATGACGCGCCGGAAGAGGGGCCGCCCGCCGCTGTACAAGGCGAGCCGGAGAAGGGGGAACCCGGGGCCGTGATAAGCGATGACGTGAACTGGTCGCTGACCGGGAACGGCACACTCGACCTGGCGATCTTGGACGTTGGCGCCCGGCGTGTCATTGAGACGGCGCACAACCTGACGCAGGAATTCGGCCTGCGCGAACTGCCCAATCGCCTGCTGTTCGCCGCGTTTCTCGCGCAACCGGAGGGGCACGTGGTGCGCTTGGTGGCGGAGTTGGGTATTAACGCCGCCGGAGTCGCCGCCCATCTTCTCGAGACCACCGAGCGACGCGGCTCGTTCGTCTTTCCGTTCAAGCCCAGCGTCGCGGAGCGAATCGTGCTGCCCACGTTGGAAACGGCGCGGCGCATCGCAGCCGACCCGGCGCGCATCACCGAGGCCGAATTGTTCCGCGCGTTCTGCGACCGAGCCGACCTCAACTTCAAGATCGCGGTTCGCAGTTTGGTTCCGGGCCTGGATATGGACCGCTTGCGGCATGCCCAATCAAGCGTGGCGAGCCCGGCGGTTCCCGAGGGTGGGCCGGAGCCCGCGGGTATATCGACGTCCGATTTCGAACCGTCGGCCTGGCGTTTGATGCGGGAAGCGGCGCAATTCGCCTACCTGCAAGGCTGGCTCGAAATCAAGTCGCCGCATCTATTCGCCGCGTTGCTGGAATTGCCCGACAGCCCGGCGCAAACGGTAATGCTACGGGCCGGATTCGGCGTGGCCCGGATCAGTGAACTCAAGGATTACGTGCTCCAACTCGTGCCGCCGCGGCAGGCGCCGCCGACGATGCCGGAGACGCCGCGCATTTCCGTTCACGTCGAGCACATTTTGACGCGGGCGAGGCGATTCGCCGCAGAGCAGCGGCGCGAGCAAGTGTCGATGGCCGACATTCACCGCTCGTTCTTTGCCGATGGCGGCGGAGTCGTGGCCCAGCTCCTCAACCAGGTCGATCCGCGCTTGACCGAAATGATTGCCTCGGCGGCCGAAACCGTCGCGCGCCATGAGGAAGGTGAATGAGCGCCCGCCTTGCCGAACCCGGAGTGCGATGATGGCGCGAATCGGCGCCACTTACCCCGCGAAATTCGCACCCGTCCCGATTGAATCGGCGTGGTGGCAACGCCTCGCGTGGCTTTTCAGCAAGTTCGGTCGTCTGCGGCGGTGTTTGTGGAAGGCGCAACGGCACAACAACGCAACGGCGATTACGTCATTGGAACGCGCGTTGGCCGGTACCCGCGAGACAAGTGCGACGAGCGATGAAAACGCCGCGGGTCTCTTGCGGGACGCGGCGGCGTATCTGGCGCACATCCATTTGCGAAACGGCGACGGGGTGGCCGCGGCGCGTTGGTTGCAGGAACTCCAGGCTCTGTCGCCCGCCCGCGAAACGTGCGTGTCGTTACGTTGGCAATTGCTGGAATTGCTGGACGACAAGGAACCGGGCGAGCCTCTTTATCTTACGCAAGCCCGCTATTGGGTCGGCGATCCGGCCGCGACCTTCGCCGCTCACGGCGCGGCCATCGTGCGGGTCCTCGAGACGGTGTACGACCGTTACGAACGAAACGAATTAAGCGATTTTCTCAGCCAGGCGCACGCCGGTTTGCAGGGGCACGACGTGTTCAAAGCTTGTCGCGTGTTGGCCGAATGTCCGGACGTGTTCGCGTCGCGGGATGAGGCGCTGCAATGGCTCCAAAAGGTAAAGGCCGCGCGTTTTGATTTCTCCACGATGATGAAGGCGGACGCGTTAGTAGTCGGCGCGCGCGCGTCGGAGTGGGCGCAGAGCTTCGAGCCCATGGTGCGTTTCGCCGAGAAGGCGCTTGAGTTGACGCCGCACCGCCCCCGGGCGCGGTACTGGATGGCCCGCGCTTTGCTGCACGTGGGTGACACGGCCGCCGCCGAACGCGCCGCCGCCCTGAAACTGCACGATGAGGCCGGGGCGGAGCGCCTGCAAAACATGATCGACATCATGCTGCAGGAGTCGCTGACGGCGACTGTGAAAGCGACGAAACGTCTTTCCGGAGGGGAGTTCGAAGACCGCCAGGAAAAAGAATTGGTGTTGAAAGTGATCCGCCAGAAGCTGCGGATCAACCCGCAATGGACCCGCGACCAAGTCGAGCTCGCCGGCACGCTTTGCGGCGAAATCGAAGTTGCCGACGGCGAAAAAACGTGGACGCAAATCGGTATCGCCTACCGGTTCATTCGGGTGGAAATGGATTTCCGCGGCGGCCTGGCCAAACTCTCGGACAAAGTGCGGGACGCGGAGCCGGACGCCAATCGACTGGAGCGTGTCGCGCGGTATTTGATCGGCAATCCGCAGGAACGGGAGACCTGGGACGAGGATGATCCGCTTTCGTTGTTGGAGGCGGCGGCCACGTTGGTCTTCAAATCGCAAGCTCCGACGCTCGCCGAGGAAAAAGAAGAGCGCCTGCTCAACGGCTTGACCGACGCGCGAGGCGCCACTTCGTTTGCGGAGTTTCCCCAACTTGATTTCGCGGCCGACCTGTTCGCGTTCGCCCTGCGAGTATGCGGCCGGGGGCCGGGACAGGAATTGCCGCCCGCCTTGACCGACCTTCCGATCGGCACACCGCCGTGGATGCTGTGGCTCCTGGTTCGCGTATTGATGATCAACCAACCGCTAACCGATTTGTGGCCGCTGCTGAAGGATGTCGACGGGCAACACTGGCCGGTCGCCTGGCTCATCGGCAGCCGCCAGCGGCATCTGGGGTTCCGCTCGGAAATCGAGCGCGACATTGCCCAGCGAACCGTCGAGTTGGTGAGCGCGGCGCTCAGCGAGCGGCAGGAGGAAACGGCGCCTCAACTAACCGCGCTCTGGGAGGCGTACGACGCATCTTTCCGCACCGCCGAGCCGTGGTCCGGTTCGGGGCGGGAATCGGAGTTGTTCGCCGGTTTGGGCGACATGGCGACACATGCCATCGCCAAGGATTTCGAGAACGAGGAGGCGGTCGGACGCGCCCGTTTCACGTTGGCGCAAGGCCGGCCGGTCGAAGCGGGGATACAATTCGCCGCCCTGCGGCAGACGACGGCGTTGTGGCCGGCGATTACGCGCGCCTGGTGGGACGACGCGCTGTGCTACTGGCACGGTGTCTGCCTGGCGCGGCAGAATGACCCGGCGGCGGGACCGCTTCTGGAAAGCCTATTAAACGGGCCGAAGGCGGACAGCGCCCGCGGCCAACTGGCCATGATTGCCTTGCGGCACGGCGAGGTGGAAATTGCGGCCTCGTATTTGCCGTCTACGTTCTCGGCGGATCCCGGATGTGTCTATGCTCAGGCGCTGACGGCGACGCGGCAGGGGCGCGCGGACGAAGCGGCCAACGTGTTGGGCGAAACGCGCAACCAGGAATGCCTGCGCGGTTCGGTTTTCGAAGCCGCCGCCGAAAGGCTCGGCGCGGCGCTTGCCGAACGGCGTGAGGATTGGCCGGACGCGGAAAAGCGTCATCGCGCGGTTCACGAAAAATCCCCCGACGATCCCGTTACCAAAGCGCGTCTGGCTCGATTGCTGCTCGTTGCGGCCGGAACGCCGACGGAGGCGGCGGCGCGCGAGGCGGCGCAGCTTCTCGATGGCGTCGGAGCGTCCGTATCGTGGGCGGAGGGTTACGCGCTTTTGGCGGGGGCGCTGGGCGCGGGCGAAGTCGATCCGGCCTCGCCGGCGAACCTCGACGACAAAACCGGCGAGGTTTGGCGGCAGCTTCTAGCGCGGCGGCTCGTGGAGCAAGGTCGCGTTGCCGAAGCGATCGACCTCTTGCGCGTCGAACACGGCGGCACGCGGTCGTCGCTTTTTGCACGCGCCGGATGGGTGCTGAGCAGTCACGACGTGTTGCGCCGCATCGGGGAGTCCTTCGGATTACCGGCCGACGACCACGCGGATGACGCCGTGGGGCGAACCGTCGCGCAACTTCTGGACACGGAGGCCGTCGCCGCTTCGCGCTCTCTGATGGATGATTACGACCGCAGCCCCGAATTCCACGCCGATCCGGTTTTGCAGCGATGGTATACGTTGCACCGATTCGTGGCGGAGGCCGCGGGTCAACCCGCCGTTTCGCCGCCGCCGGCACCGGCAGGCGATGAACTATGGCCTTTCTGGGCGACGGCCGCGATGTGGCTCGGCGAGGGTGAAGCGCGCCGCGCCGCGGCCCGTCAGGTGACCGCCGCCCTGGATAACGGATCCGGCGGATGGAACGATGGGCGGCAAGATCTCTTACAAACCGCCGCGCACCACGCCTTGAATAACGACGCGGAGTTTCTAGAGGCTTTCGGCGAACCGGCGCAGTGGTTCATCGACGGCCTTCCCGTGGATCCGCGGGCGTTGTGGTTGGCGGCCGCGCACGGTTGGTTTCGGAAAAAGGATTGGCGGCGGCTGACCGGCGAGCGGCTGCCGCAGCATCTCGAAGATCGAATGACACCGGCGATGCGGCTGCTCGTGGGCTTTGCGTGCGCGCAGGCCGCGGCCGGGGAAAAGGACCAGGAACGCGCCATGGCGAAGATTCACCGGGCGCAGGAATTGTTGTTGCCGTTGATCGGTGCGGAGGACCAGCATGTTGTTGACTGAACAAGGATTGAATATCGCGGCATTCGATCGCCGTCTGGCCCGTATGCTTGGCGACAAGAAGGGCGAAGAGGGCGATAAAGTCCTGGCGCAGGCGCTCATTCACGGTGACGGCGCGGTACACCTGCGCCATTGGCTGTATTGCCTGGTGGCCAGCCCGGGCAGCATCGTGCGCGTTCACCTGATCGAAAAGCGCGGCAACGATCCGGACCAGTTCATCGAGAACATTGAACTCGCTTTCGGCCTCGACAAGCCCGGCGAGCCCGCACCGGTGAGCGATCGCCTGCATCGTGGGGCGGTCGACGCCGAGGTGTCGGCGATGCTCGAGAAGGTCCAGAACATCGCCCGCAAGTACGATCAAAAGACGATTACCGAAGCGGCGTTGACGCTGGCGATCTACGAGCAAGCCAGTTCGAGCGACAGCCGACTCGCCGGTATCTTGGAGGCCTACGCCACCGAAAAGGGGCTGCAGCACTTTCTGAAATACGTGCAGACGAAATTGCGTCCCGACCGAGTGATCGACCTTTTTGCCGCTTCGACCGACGGAGGCACCCGCAAACTCGACACGTCGCTTTACTCGCCAAGCGGCCGCAAATTCCTGGCGCGTTTGCGGGAGGACGCGGCCAGCCTCGGCGCGAAGCGGATATTCACGCCGCATTTATTGTATTCGCTGCTCGGGCAGGACCGCGGGCACTTGGCGGGCGCGCTGGCGATGCGGGGCTTGGACGTCAAGCGCGACCTGCACACGTCGTTGGCGCGTCATTTGAGTTGGGCCGGCGGCCGGCGCAACGATGCCCTCGAGTTGGACGAACATTCCTTGTTGGGGCCGGTGCAGCGGGTGTTGCTGCGTGCCGTGGAGATTTCCCGGTACGAAACCGAGCAGCCGGCGGGCGAGCCGGAAATCAGCCGGGCGTTTCTGCAGGCTTGTCCCGAGGCTTTGCAAGATGTTCTTCCGGCCAACGCGCACGTGGATATCACCGCGCTGCGGGACTATTTGGACACGACTGAACCGCCGGAAGTCGAACCGGAAAAGCCCTTGCAGACTTTTTCCATCACGGAGATCGAGGGGCGCATCAACGACCGGATTCGCGGTCAGCACGATTCGGTGGGCAGCGTTATGCCGTGGATCAAGCGGTTGCGCTTCGGGTTGTCGCGTGAAGGGCGACCGGCGGGCGTGTTCCTGTTTCTCGGGCCGACCGGCACCGGCAAGACGCAACTGGCCAAGGAGTTGGCGCGCTACGTTTTCGGCGACGAGAATTTGCTGCTGTATCTCGAAATGGGGCAGTTTCAAACCAAGGAATCCATGAGCGGTTTCGTCGGTGCGCCGCCGGGGTACGTCGGCTACGGAGACGGCAAGCTCACCAACGGCCTGCGCGACATGCCCGAGTGCGTCGTGCTCTTCGACGAAATCGAAAAAGCGCACGTGGAAGTGTTCGACTCGTTGCTGCGCTTCGCCGACGAAGGCCTGATTTCGGATCCGGCGGGGCCGATACGCGACGGCCGCCGGTGCCTGATCGTCATGACGACCAACGCGGGACAGCGGTGGCTGCAGCAGGAATACTTCAAGATCGACACGTTGGATGAAGAGCCCGAACGGCTCGCCGAGCTGTTGGGCGCGGCGCGGCGCGATGCGAAATTGTCCGAGTTGTTTCTCGACGCGGCGCGCAGCCGTTTGCAGGAAAAGGGATTCCGCCCCGAGTTCATCGGCCGCTTGGACGAACTGGTCACCTTCCTGCCGCTGGACCTGCCGATCTGCCGCGAAATCGTGGACTACCAACTGGCGATGGAAGTGGCCCGCCTGCGGGAGGCCAAGGGCATCGAGTTGGAGATCGATGAGGGGGCGCGCGTGTTCATGGCGCGTGAATCCATGGTCCGCAGTGTGCGGGAAGGCGCGCGGTGCGTGCCGCGTGTCATCAACCAATACGTGATCAACCTGCTTATCGACAAGCTGTTGGAAGAGGAAGAAAAGGGCGTCGCAACGCACCGGGCCGTCATTCGTTTTGACGGGAACGAAATCATCGTGGAGAAGCTATGACGAAGTCGGGCGCCCAAGGTCCGCTTAGCATCGGCGAGGTTCTCGACGGCCGTTACGAGATCATTCGGTTGATCGGCCAGGGCAACTTCTCGTTTGTCTACCGAGCGCGGCAGCGCGTGCGGGGGCTGCACCTGCGCGACGTGGCGCTCAAGGTGTTTCGGGAGGGGATGGTCCGCGCCGACAACGTGGCCGAAGTGTTCAACGACGCGGTGTCGCTGCTGTACTTGCTGCAAGAACACCCGCGACTTGAGGTGGAGAGACACCTCGTCAACATTTACGACGGCGGCATCGACGAGCAGCGCGGCGGCCTGGCGTATTTGGCCATGGAACTCATCGAAGGGCGGGAGTTGACGTATTCGATCGCCAAGCACGGCGGCGTGCCGGGTATCGGCGGCATGCCCCTGGAACTGACGCTGCTCTACCTGCGGCAGATTCTCATGCCGCTGGCGTGGATGCACAGCCTGAAACCGCCCACGGTGCACGGCGATCTGCATCCGGGCAACGTGCTGATCGATAAGGCGGGCGAAGTGAAGATCGTCGACTTCGGTCTGGCGGCGCGCCTGCCCGCGGCGGTGTTCGGCGGGGCGATCAAGTACCAAGCGCCCGAGACGTTGCTGAAAACCGGCGGCAACCGGCGTTTCGATGTCTTCGCCCTCGGGTTGATGTGGTACGAAATGCTGACCGGCCGGCATCCTTTCATGGACGACGACGCCAAGATGTTGTCGCTGGACTTGAATATTCTCGCCAACGAACGCGACGATTTGAAGCGCCAGGGCGACGATAAGGCCGTCACGGCCAAGACACGGGAGATCGTCGCCAAGCAAGAGGAATACATCGCCAAGCAAGTCGAATTGCGGCGCACGCCGCCGCAGCCGGCGTCGGAAATCAACAACGAACTGGCCGAACACCTGGCGCTGGAGGACGTGTTGAATCGCTGCCTCGCCTTCCGGCAGTCGGACCGCTATGCGAGCGCGGGGCAGGTACAGGAGGCGATCGACGCCTATTTCGACGGGCATCCACGCGCGGTGGACCGTTTCGCCGTGGCCTTCGGAGCGAAGCACCGCGTGGCGGAAAGCGACTCGCTTCCCGAACCGGAATCGTCGCCGGAGATGCTGTTGGATCGCGCGCGGCGACTGCACGACCGGCGGGAATTCGGCCGCGCCGTGGCGACTTTGCGGCAAGCGATTCAAAAGGCTCCGCGGCACGTTCCCATCTACGCCGAGGCGGCGGAAATCATGCTGGCGTTGGCCGGCGATGCGCCAAAAGCGGAGCGGGCGCACCTGATGGAGCAGGCTCAAACCTTGTTGCAGCAGGCGAAGAAGATGGCGCCGCAGGACCCGCGCGTTCTCGAGGTGATGGCGGATTTGTATCGGGCTTACGGCAAGCAAACGGTGGCCGACAGCCTGACGGAAAAGGCGCGCCAACTGCGGCGGGGCGGCGCGGGGAAGGGGCGGTAGATGTCGACGACGACGATCGATCCTCAGCAAGCGCGACAAGCCAAGGAGCTGTTGGCGTTGCTCGATCGTTACGCCGTCGAGATGGAGACGCTGGCCGATCCCGAGCGCGTCGCGCGGCAGGCGCTTGGCGTCAACGATTACGGTTGGACGCGCGAAGCTTATAACCCGGAGGCGTTTCGCATTTGGGGCGAGCTGCACGCCGAGCGTCCCGACGACGCGCTGGTGGCGCACCATTTGGCGATCATGCACAACGCGCGGGCCATCGATCTGGAAAACGGCGAGCGGCCCGAAGAGTCGGACGAGGATTGGCGAAGCGCGATGGACCTGTGGGGCCGCGTGTGGCGCGACGACGGCTTTTGGGAGGCGCTGGGCAAGCGCATCAGCGACGACAACCGCAAGGACGACATCGTCCGGCGCGTGCGCGAAACATGGCCGGGGCAACTGCTGCGCTTTCATCTCGCCATCGCATTCGATCCGGAAGAAACGGGGAAAGAGCGGCGTCAATTTCACCTCGCCATGGCCAAGGAAGCACCCTTTCCGGCCCACTACTTCAGCACCGCGCGCTCGCGGGTGTACGAAGATTCCACGGCGGGAATCGACGACCAGGTCTGGCGCAGCGATATTCTCGACCCGGAGATCGTCACGCCGGGGATTCAGGTGATCGCCGCGTACCTCGAAGTCGACCCGACCCACATTGACGCGTTGTCGGATTTGCTGCGCCTGCAGTGTCGTCTTTCGTTGGCGGGGGTGCAGGACATCAACGCGAAGGCGGGCGACACGGGCGCGCGCGCCGGACGGGCGCGAACTCTTTGCCGGGAAGGCGTCAAGTGGGACGAGTACATTCGGCACCTGATGTCCTGCCTCGAGGATTTGCAGGACGATATCCGCGAGAAGCTGTATTTCTGGTACCGCACCTTGGGCGACGCCAGCCTCTTGGCGGAAAACTACGACGACGCCCAACAACTTTACGGCATCGCCCTACAGGCGACGCAGGAACCGCGGTCGCGTCGTTACGCGCTGGACAGCATCGGGGTCGCCAAGGCCATGGATCTCGGCGACCGCGCCGGGCGGGCGATGTTCGGTAAGGAGAAGCAGGATCTTATCGCTGAAGTCGATGTCGCGGTGGAGGACGAAACGCTGTCCGTCGACGCCATTTGCATTCTGGTGGTTTGTTACGATGTTCTCGGCGCCGTCGAGAAGGCGCTGCAGACCGCCGAACGCGGCATAGCGATGGAACCGGACATTGAAGACTTGTCGTCGTTCGAACGCTTCCAACGAGGCAAACAGAAACTGGCGGATTTGGTCAAAAAGCTTCGCAACAAGGTGGGAACGGTCAAGTTCAAACCGGGTCGCCAACCGTCCCCCGGCACCAAGCTCGGCAGCGAGAAGAGCATGGATGAGACGCGGGACATCGTTCGCAAGATGGACGACGTGAAAAAGTTCGACGAGGAATTCGGCGGCGAAGACGCGTACGACTTGCGCCAGGAGGCGGCTCGCGCCTTCCAAAGCGGCGATCTGGAGACGGCGGAGAGGTCATTGCGCGAGGCCATCGAGAAATCGAGCAACCCGCAAAAAATGCAGGGCGAGTTGTCGGAACTGCTGGCCACGATCGCGGAAAAAATGATGGACGAGGCCGGCGCGGATTTGTCGTCGGCTACCGCGCTGCCGATCGATCAGAAACTTGAAGAAGCGATTCGGCTGGATCCAGACAACCAGGCCGCAAAAACAATCCGTGAGAAGTTGCGGTCCATGGTTCGGTCTTAGCCGGGCGGGAAAGGAGACGAAACGTGCCTCTTTGTTGGATACGTGGTCGGAACCCGTTTCGCCATAACTATTTCGGCGTGCTGGGCGTGGGACCCAATACGCCCAACAACCATATTTTCGCCATCGCGAAGAAGCTGGCGCGCCGCGACCCGTCGCCGGAATTGGATGGGCAGCCGCTGGACGCGCACGTGATCAACGACGCGGCCGGAAAATTATTGGAAAGCCGCTCAATGGTCGAGGAACTGCTGCTGGTGCACGCCGACCCCTCGGACGACCGTAAGCGGCATAAGAAGATATTCAAGGAAATCAGGGAAGCAGCCGCGCTGCCGGCCGAAACGCCGCCCCTTACTTTGGCGCATCCGCTGGCCGTGCTGTGGTTTTTGCCGACGCTGGAGGCGGACATCATCCCTGTCCCCGAACTGGAAGAACTGCGCCTAACCCGCCCGGGCGACGCGGCCGATGCGGCCTGCGACATTGTATTCGACGGGTGAATGAAGAAGGAGAAATGTGATGGATATCGGTATCGACTTGGGAACAACCTTCAGCGTGATCGCGGTGGATGGAAAAGCGGTGTGCGTGAAAGATTACCCCGAAGGTTATTTGCTCGAGGAATGCGGGGTGACCATCATCCAGACACCCGAATACGAAAAAACCTTTCCTTCGGTGGTGTCGTTTGATCCCGACGACGGCAGCAAGTTCATCATCGGCGCGATCGCCAAGCAGGATGCCGAAAAAGGCATTGCGCCCGTTCAGTGGTCGAAACGCGCCATCGGCAGCGATCAGCAACTGCCGCTGGGCGATACGACTCTGACCGCGAAAGACGCCGCCCGCAAAATCCTGGAGTACCTAAAGCAATGCGCCGAAAGCGCGCTTGGCCAACCCGTCAAGCGGGCCGTCATCACGCATCCGGCCCGCTTCGACCCAAACCAGGTCCAGGAGACGAAGCAAGCCGCCCACGATGCCGGGTTCGACATGTCCGACAGTCGCTGCATGCTCATGGAGCCGATCGCGGCGGCCCTGTCCTATACGCGTTTCGAAGAACGCGACCCCTTGCGCATCATGGTCTACGACCTGGGCGGCGGCACCTTCGACGTGACGATTTTGGAGCGAAAGGGCGGCGTGATCACCAGCAAGGCTTTCGACGGCGACCGCCTGCTCGGCGGCTACACCTTCGACCGCGCGTTGGTCGAGTGGATCATCGGGAAAATCGAAGCGACAGGCCGCAAGGTGCGTCACGACAAAAACAACCCGGAGGATCGCGGCCGCCGCGCCCGCCTCCTGCAGTATGCCGAGGACTTGAAAATCCGGCTGAGCGAACAGGGCAAAAAGAAAAGGGTGCCGGTCGAAGTGCGCCTCGATTTCCTCATCGACACCGAGGGGCGGAAAATTCAGGTGCGCGAGCGCATCACGCTGGAGGAATTCTGCCAATTGATCGCGTTGGACCTGGCCAAGACCGGCGACTGCCTCGAGGCCTGCTTGAGCAAGGCGGAGATGTCCTTTGCCGACCTGGACCTGCTTCTTCTGGTCGGCGGCTCGACACATTGTCCGTGCGTGGTGGATTACCTGGCGAACGAAGTTGTGCCGGAAGACGCCGGCGTGGAAATCCGCAAGTGGAATCCGGACCTCTCGGTAGCCGCGGGGGCCGCGATCATGACCGAGTATTTGGGTGTGATCGCCGAGGGCG
This sequence comes from Candidatus Lernaella stagnicola, assembly GCA_030765525.1. Lineage (NCBI taxonomy): Bacteria > Candidatus Lernaellota > Candidatus Lernaellaia > Candidatus Lernaellales > Candidatus Lernaellaceae > Candidatus Lernaella > Candidatus Lernaella stagnicola. Next base: position 171,077 of record JAVCCK010000023.1, on the reverse strand, counting down.
GCGACGTGTCGCTGCATGTCCAAACGCCGAAAACCTGGACGCTCCCCTTGGTGGACATCCGCGGGCGCGTGGAGGCGAAAGACGGCCGGGACCTGACGACCTGCAACGTTGTGCTGCGTGACGACGGCGGCGCGACCGTGGCCGAGGGGCACGCCGGGATAGACGGCGGATTTTCGTTCGAGGATGTCTCCTTGGACGAGTTGGCGCCGAATCAGTTTACGTTGCACGTTCTGGACGCGGGCGGCGCCGAGCTCGTTCGACACGCGTTCACCATTGAGTACGACGAGTTCGGCAGTGTGACCGAAGAACCCACGCGCATGCTGGCGAAAGCCATTTCTGTAGAGACGGCGTCAGGACCCGTCCTGTTGGTGGACGAAGCCGAGCACTTGCCGACCCAAACCATCACCACGGAACTGGTCAAGCTGCACGACGACCCGTCCGTCACGATCAATCTGTTGCGCGACAACGAAGTGATCGGCGTCATTCACGTCGAGCACCTGCCCAGCGAAGCCACGGCGGGCTCGGTGATCAAACTCGAGGTTTGTGTGACCGAAAAAAGCACCATCGAAGGCACCGCCAAGGTGTTTTCGCCCAGCGCGAAAGACACGGTGTTGTGCGAGCAACCGGTGCGGGTTGCATTCCCGCCCGCGCCGACACCCGACCTCGGCGACTTGGAAGCGCGATTTCGCGAGTTGGAAGACAAACTGATTCAGGACCTAGCGCTCACTCGCGACGACAACCACCGCATGCGGCTGGCGGGTCTCGGCAAAACGATCGTGAGAGAGATGAAGGGAAAATTCGCGGAGATGGAGCCCGACGTTTTGGAGATCATCCGTCTGATCAAGCAACTGAAAGCCGTCGTTGATCCACCGAAAATCGAGTTGCGACCGTCGCGAGCGGACTTCGACGACGCGTGCGCGTCATGCCGGAGGCTGATCGAGGAAAACGACGACAAGTCGGAAATCGGGACGTATCGCAGCGCCCTGGAATCTTTTGTGCGGCAAGGTGACAAAGCCTATTACGGAGGGAAGCAGAAACTTTGGTCGGCCGCTTACGACGGGGTTGTCGGCCTAATCAGGAAGTTAATGCCGCAGGTAGCATCACCGGGTTGGTCGCATGTGGCGGACCCGGTCCTTACGCAAAGGATGCGGGCGCACCAGAAGGTCGACCGCGTGCGAACGAAGTTGCAGGACAAATGCGAGGCGGTCGCCGCGGAAATGCCGCTGCAAAAGGGGAAGATCGAGGCGCGGGCCGAGCCGATAGATTTGTTGCTGAGAAACATCGACGCGGCCATCGACAAAATCTCGGACGAAATCGATCCGGATAACGCCGAGAGTATTATCGTGAGAGTATTGATGCCACTGAAACCCATCGAGGAAAAGATCGCCATACTCCACATCGATACCGTCCCCAAAAAAAAGTAGCCGGCGGGGCGGAGGGTAAACAAGATGGACATCGGTATTGATTTGGGAACGACATTCAGCGTTTTGTCGGTGGACGGCCGCGTCACGTTGAGCGAAGGCTATCCGAAAGGCTTCTACCTGGCCGAGTGCGATGTTACCGTGATCCCCACGCCCGAGGCGGAACTGACTTTTCCTTCCGTCGTCTGGGAAGCCCCGGAGAATCGCGGTGTCTTCATCGTCGGTTACGGCGCACTCGAGCAAGCCGGCGCCGAGAACGCTCCGGTCATGTTCGCCAAGCGCCGCATCGGCAGCGACGAAGCCATCCCCCTCAACGATCGGTCGATTTCGGCCCGCGACGCGTCACGCGAAATCTTGAAGTATCTCAAAGCGTGCGCCGAACAGGCGTTGGGCCGCCCGGTGGAGCGAGCCGTCATCACCCACCCGGCCTACTTCGACCGCATTCAGGTGGAGGAAACGCGGCAGGCGGCCATCGAAGCGGGCTTCGATATGTCCCTGCCCGACCAGATGGTCATGGAGCCGGTCGCGGCCGCGCTCGCCTATTGCCGCTTCGATAAACGCGACCCCCTGCACGTGCTCACCTACGACCTGGGCGGCGGCACCTTCGACGTCACTTACCTGCGGCGCGAAGGCGGCGTGATTTCGATGAAGGCCTTCGACGGCGACCATCTTCTCGGCGGCTACAATTTCGACCGCGAACTGGTTCATTGGCTGCGGCAACGACTGCAACGGCAGGAACGCGAGGTGCTGTTCGACGAAGACAACGCCGCGGACCGCGGGCGATTGTCGCAGCTATTGCGTTTGATGGAGCAAGTGAAGATTCGCCTTGCGGAAGCGCCCGACGACCAAACCCCCATCGACGTCCGCAGCCCGAACCTGCTGGTGGACACTGCCGGGCGGCGGGTCCAGGTGCTCGAACGCATCACGCGCGCCGAGTTCGTCGAGCTGATCGCGCCGCACATCGAACGAACGGTGGAGTGCTGCCGGCGCACGTTGGAAAAGGGCGACGTCGACTCCGAGCGGCTGGATGAAGTTCTTCTGGTCGGCGGTTCGTCGTACGGGCCGTGGGTGCAAGAGGCGTTGCAGGCGGCTTTTCCCGCGGTTTCGCCGAAACTGTTTTTCCCGGATCTGTGTGTCAGCGCCGGGGCGGCGATTCATGCGGCGGCGATTCTGCCCGCGCGCGTGGATCGGGAGAGCTTTCAACTCGACTTGGATGTGCCGTCGCGTTCGATCATCCGCGAAGTGGATATCGGCGGGCGCGTTTCGGCCAAGGACGGGACGCCGGATCCGGCAGGGTGGCGGGCGACGCTGCAACTGCCGGGCGGCGGGGCGATGGAAGTCGCGCTGAGCGTCGAGGGTGAATTTACATTCGCCGACGTGGAACTGCTGCCGGAACAGAAAAACCATTTCGCGGTCGCGGTCCTCGACGAGGGCGGCGGGGCGCTGATCGAGCACGAATTCGACGTGGTCCACGCGCCCGATTCCACCGACGCGACCGACGTGACCTCGGTGCTGCCCAAGCCGCTGTTTCTCGAAACCCTGGACGGCATGGTGCCGCTGGCGGCCGAAGGCGTCACGTTGCCGGCGCGCTGCAACGTCTCGCTGACGCGCGACACGAGCCACCGCAATTTGACGATCCGCATTTTTCAGGAAGGCTTTCCCGTCGGCGCGATCGGCGTGGAAGACATTCCGACGGAAGGCGGCCGCGGCTCGAAGGTTCACTTGACGGTCAGCGTCGATGAAAAATTCCGCGTGATCGGGACCGCGGAGATCGTTTCACCGGCGGGGAAATCGATCAAGACGGCCGAAGTGTTCGTCAAGTTCGACATCACGGGCGTGCCCGCCGTGGCGCAACTGCAAGAGGAGTTGGCGGCGCTGCGCCGGCGGGTTGCCGAATTGCAGGAGAAGGTCGCTGAGCAGACGGAGATCGATGCGGAGAAAAGAGACCGAATCGCGCAACTGCTGGCCATCGCCGAGCACTTGCTGGAGCAGCAGCCGTTGGAACGGCAGGAAGTGTGGGCCGTGATCCGCCGGCTGGAACTTGAGTTGCGTCCGCCGGAAAACGAGCTCAAGCCGACGAAGCAGGAGTTTCTCGACACCGTGGCGGATTGTCGCGACAGGATCGCGTTCTTGCATCGCCGCGCCGAGGAGACGCTGGCCGGCAGCGAGGGGTCGGAGGACGCGAGGGCCAAGGCGGAGGCGAGTCTGCAGCGGGCCGAGCGGTACGGGGCCGTGTTGGAGCAATATGCCCGGGCGGGCTTGGCGGCTCACGCGGCGAAGGATCGGCGTCGTTGGGCGGCCGTGGGCGAGGCGGTGGATAATCTGCGCAGTCAAATACGGGAGCGGTCGAGCGCCAAAAAGCCGTCCAGCGGTTTGTTGAAGATGTGGGCGTTGGAGAAGGTCGAGCAGCAGAAAAACGTCGTCGAGGAAAAGTATAACCGCATGCAAAGCGAAGGCCGTCTGGACGAATGGGATAGCAATTTCAAGGTGTTAGCCAAGGCGTTGATGGATCTGGAGCGCGACATCATGGCGCTGAGCGACGACCTGCCTTCGGACCAAATGCGCTCGGCCCTGGCGACTCTTTTACTGGAAAATATGGACAAGATTCGTCTGGCCACGGAACGAATTGGCATTGAAGTGCGCAAGTAGAGGCCGCAAAGGAGACGAGAGGCCGTTAATCTTGCACTTGGAAAAAAGAAAAACCGCCTCGTTTTTTTTGTTTTTGTTCATTGACTTATAGTTCGCGGCATGCCATATATTTTGCTGGAGCTGAGACGTTTCCAGAAAAGGCGTGGGTGTAAACCTATTTTCGGGCGTCCAGTAAAGGTCTTTTAACTGGGAGCTTTGAGCACACGGGTAATCCCTTGTCGTTGTTCGGGACCGTCTTGGCAATACGCGCGTCAATCACTTCTTGTAGCGTTTCACTCAGTATAGCCTGACTCCGTAACCACCGAGAGACATTACTGTGTCAACGAAATTGACCTCCCAAAAACAAGAAGGAACGGATCAATGTCGAACAAACTTTTCGTGGGAGGGCTCGCTTGGGCCACGGACAGCGAAGGCCTGAAAAGCGCTTTTGCGGAGTACGGCGAAGTCGTCGAAGCTACGGTCATCACCGACCGGGACACCGGCCGCAGCCGCGGCTTCGGTTTCGTCACGTTTGCTGACGAAGCTGCTGCTAAAGCCGCCATGGCTTTGAACGGTACCGAGCTCGATGGCCGCACCATTCGCGTGGACACCGCCAGTGAGCGGCGTGACCGCGGCGGCTCGCGCTTCGGTGGCGGCGGCGGCGGCGGCGGCGGCGGCGGCGGCGGCGGACGCGGTCGCTACTAAGCCGGAATACTCTTTCCGACGAATTATTTGATAGTAACCGCTCCCCAGTTCCGCTGATGCGGGATTGAGGGAGCGGTTTTTTTGCGAATTTTGCCTATGGGAACCCGTGCGCCTTTCCGTTAATATGGCCGCGTACCACCGCCCGAGAACGGCAAGGTTCCCACGCGAATGGCGACGATTTCCCTACCGTCAAAGGAGATTCTCGGATGTCCTTCCCTCCATCACGGTTGCGTTTTTCACTCTTTTTTCTGCTGCTTATTTTGTTGGCGACGATGTTTGCTTGTGGTTCCGATGATAACGCAAGTGACGACGACGACGATGATAACGACGATGACAACGACGACGATGACAACAACGATGATGACGATAACAACAATGATGACGACAACAACGACAACAATGATAACGATAACAACGACGACGATACCGTTCCGGACGATATCGTCGATCCGCCGTCCTCCCTGCCGTTTACGATCGAACGCGAGCAAGCTGGCATTGCGCCCACGTCGGGGGAAATCACCGCGTTCACGCAGCGGATGAAGGATTTTTACGACGGGGTCGATTTTTTCCGGTGGGCAGCTCGGCATTCCATTGGTCTGGCCGAAGGCAATCCGTGGGGTGAACCGCCGTATATGATTTGGTGGACGAACGCCTACGCCATCAAATCCGGCGACACGGTCACTTTCACATGGCACGGCCCGTCAGATAATTCGACGGCGAAAGTCGGGCGCGTGTTGTCGTTGGCGGTCAGTCTCTATTTATCCAACGGCGACACCGCCGCGCGAGAAGTGGCGCTTGGCTACATGCGGGGCCTTTCGGCGACGTACGACGGCACCGTGTGGGGCGACGAGGACCCGGTCGTCGACTCGATCATGGCGCGCGCGATTTTCCATCGCAATCACACCTATGAACTCGATGGGGGTCGCCAAGCCGCTGTCGATTACGATTCGGTGCGCTACGAAGTGATCGAGCGCCGCCACGATACCGTTCACAATCCCGACAACCCGACCTGGGGAGATATCTGGGTGCGCAACAAGCGCTCGAAGGACGACTTCCCCTATCTGTACCGGAGCATCCCTTTGTTGGCGCGCCTGATTCGCGAAAGCGACGACGAGGAAATGAAGCAGGCGGCGATCAAGCTGTACCGGCAAATCAGCAACATGGCCCGGGACGTGGCCCGGCACGGTTACCACATCCGCACCAAGGGTGTGGACGGTGAAATTTTCGTCCCGCGCACCGAGTACGGATTCGTCGACGACTTCGCCAGTTTCGTCAACTACGAGTTCATCTTCCCCCGCGCGGAATGCAACGCGAAACTTTGCACCGCCTACCTGGCCACCGGCGGCGACGCGCTGGGCAACGATTGCCTGGACGGCCACAGCCGCGGCTACGAACTCATCGCCAATTTCGGCCATTTCTGGTCGGCCAACATGATATGGGGATTTCACATTTCGGCCGTATCGCTTTCGCTCGCCTACGAGAACAACGAAGCCGCGCGGTCTCTTTTGGAGGGCCTCGCGGCGCGCGTGGAGGAAATCCGGGCGAGTTTCTTCTGCGACATGTACCTCGAATGGAACCCGGAGATTGCGCAAACGCTGGTTCTCGCCGCAGCGTACGGTTTGCCGCTGACCAACGAAGAGGCGCGTTATGTGATCGAGCACTTCACCGCTGCCGCCGATCACTACGAAGCGTTCGAATATTGGGATTTGTGGGATGAAACGATTACCGACGGCGAGTACGAGTTTATGCCCGAGCGATACGAATACGATCCCGACGGGGATCCGGTCGCGGCCTACGTACGCATCACCGAAATCGCGGACCTGTACGAGTACTGCTACTCGCCGCTAAAAGACCCCGCCGGGGCGCAATTCGTGGATTGCGAAGCGTTACTGGGTGCTGAATATCGCTTTACGCCCGAATAAAGAATCGATATAATCCCGCAAATTGTAATTCGTTGTAATACACGATTTACGATGTTCCGTGACGGGGACGCACCATTCGATATACATCGTTGAAAACGAAGCTACGGGAAATTTGCGTCTCCGATAAGGTGAGTGACGAAGGTTTCGGGTGAGGGGAGGATCGTCGCCTGCTTCAGGGCCAACGACAACAAGGCATCGTTTCGAAGTAGGTGCCAAAGAACCGGGGGCAACCGATGAACAAAGTGATTCGTCGTTTTGTGTTTTTCCTAAACCATGATTGCGTGACCGGCCAGTCGTTGCCACAAATCCCGCCGGAGGATCTCGGCGAACATAACCGGATTTTTGCATTCAATCCCGCAGACATGCCCGGCAATACCTCGCCGTCGGCCGTACAGGACTTCGTAAAATTGTTTGAGAGCCATTATTCGGGAGACCTGGCCGCGATTAGACGAACGCCGGCCGACCAAGCGAAACAAACGTCGGTGTTGATTACGATGAACGGATACGAGCCGCACGAACGTGAAGCGCTGGTTACGCGGGCGGTCGTTGTCCTTAAGGCGTTTTACGACGAAATATTTGAGAGAGCGGCGGTCGATTTCTGGTTGCATTCCGGGACGAAGGATTTCGAATCGCAAAGCGGTTTTCTGGAACGTGAAATGCAAAGAAGCGCAGCTCAGACGGGAATAAACGCAACGAAGTTCACTCCGGTCATTCAATATACGCCCGATGACACGGTTTTCGAGAAAATCAGGGCGTGGCTTATGTTTTCAACCGTGGAGTCGAGAGAAATCGCGGAGCAGAGGCGCCTGTATCACCTTAGCGTCGCTCATTGGTTGACGCAACAAATCGTGCGCCACTTACCAGCGGAAAGACATATGGATAAGGCGCAGAAAGATTATGAGACGGCAGCCGATGGAGGCCTAGATTTGGCGGCGCGCCTAGAATCCGATTTTCGCAGCGTCGCCGAAGAATGTGAGACATCAGATATACCATTTATCGTTTTTATTGACGATAACCAAACTAGCCCAACTGGAGGACATGTAGACACACTGGAATCGCGTGCAAATATTCTAAAACAACTTTTCATGGATTGCCTACAGTCCGAAACTCGGTCGGGAAACGGTGGCGCTGCCGAAAATCAGCCCATAAGTATCGAATGGCAAAAGCGTTTCTTTATGATTACGCCGCAGCAATTGTACAATGCAACAAGCTTGCGTTCGAAAATTTCGGACATCGCCAGAAACAACATTTGGAGAGAATCCGAAGAACAAACGTTGAAGCCTAATGTCATTGAAGATGATTTGGACGTATTGATCTGGATTACCGGTTTTCAGTTCGTCAATGAAACGGCAGACCGCGACGCGTTCGAACTGTTCGACTTTGGAAGCATTAAAGAATTCGTCGATGGCTTTCGCGGATTATCGTATGTATACATTGGCAGCACGAGTTGGCAAATGTTGCAGCTCGGTACAGCGACCGGGGTTTTTGGCGGACTGCAGGATAACGTTCAATCACGGGTGGGACCGGATCTATTCGAAAAGACAAAGACCGTCCCGAACGAGACCGGGTTAATGCATAAAGGGGCAATCTGGGGCGATTATCAAGATATAAGAAGACAATACGATGACGGGGAAAAGAGCATCGAAAGCTCCAGTGGTATGCCGACGTATCTTCCGCTGCTTGAATTGATCGTCGATCGTCTCGAACACTACCCGCGCCAAATGCTTAAATGGGCAGAAAAAGCGTTGTTAAGAACTTTTGTTGCAGTCGAAGAGGGCGAAGAGGATAACGCCCATGACCCTTACGATCGAGAAAAATGCCCGGTTTTTCAGACTTCAAAAAAAGAGAAACGGGACGACGACGGGGTTCCGATGTGCTGCCGACGATGCTTGACAGCGCACCTTGGAAACTCGTCGGAATTCAGCTTCCATTACGAACGAATCCGCCGGCGAAAATTCTGGAAACGGGTCACTAGCAACTATTGGCGGCGCGAAGTAAAAAAGGCAACCGGCGATCCCGTACTCGAATTTCTACGTTCCGAAAAAATCGATTTGGAAGATGTCGATAGAATTCTGGACTGGTTGTCTTCCGTCATCATTGATTTGGTGGATTCGAACAGGATTTCCGCAAAAAGCAAGGCATACCTTCAACTCATCGTGAACACGCTCGAAAAATACGTCGACGGTAAACGTGTCTATCCTTGCCCGATGCTGATGGAGGCGATGATTAAGTGGTAACGCAGGCGCTTCACCACAAGTATTGGCACGCTTGGCGGTTTGAGGCCGTCTCCAGCGTGTCCGGCGAGCGTGTTGAGACCGTGTTGGTTTTCGACAAAGAACGGCTGGCGTCCTCCCTTCATCGCGAATGGGTTGGCGGCCGTATTTGGCTTTTGACTTGCTCCGAAGAAATGATTGAATTGGAGGAGACGCGGGAGGTCGGTTGCCACGAGAACGGGTCGGGAAATCGCCCAGCAGGGCGGTTCGACGACGAAAAAGCCGTGCGGTCGCGGAACATTTTGTTTTCATTGGAGAAAAACTCCCTGGAAGAAAACGAGTATTTGCTTACGAAATTCGTGCTGGATCATCGCGAGAAAGTGGGCGCAGGAAGTTCGGAGGTCGATAGCGCAGAGTACCTTGTGTTGTTGCACATGGCGGCGCTGTTTCGATTTGGGCCCAACTGGGCGGATGCCAAGATGTTGGCGGAGCGCTTCAAGAAAGATGTACGCAAGTTCAATTCGGGCCGGGGGAAACCGGAAAGTCCGTCGGGATTGAAAGATTCCGAACGCCTCGATCGGCTCGGCAATGCCGAACACGTATACGATGTGGCGAAAACCGTAGTCGATGCATGGCAGAAGGTCCCATTGCTCAACGGGATGCTGCTGCACTACGAAATGCTCGCCAAAGGGGCGTGGGCGCAGAGGTTCAATCATTTTGACGGGGAAACCAACGAGAGAGTCAACGCGCAAACCAAAGGGAAAATCCTCGGCGACAGTTCCTATTCGACGATTCGTTCGGCTTTTGTCAGCTTTCTTTTGCAGCGGTCGAGCGTCGCGGAGCGGCGAACGGTTTCGCGTTTTCAGGAGTTGATGAAGGCCGTGCCCCGCGAAACTATGGCGTTGCCACCGGTGCGGCATACGGATGAGCAAACGTCCTGGGCGCTGACGGAATGTGAGCCGGGATCGAAATGGGGCGTGGCGCCGTGCTTGGCCGCCATCGCCATGGAATGGGCGAACGGGCCGGTCACGATGCAACAAAAGCCCATGATTCGTGAGTTATGCAGTTTTCTGGTGCAGTCGCTTTACGTATCGGAGGCATGGCGGCTGGTTAAAAAAATTCCGAAACAAGGGAAAACGACCGACAGCTCCTGCCTTAAGTTCGGTAGTTTGCGGCGTTTCTACGAGCAGTCGTATTGGTCCAGTCCGTTGTGCGGCTTGCTTTTAGTGCTCTTTTTATGGGGCTCCTGGAGATTCCTTACCGGTTGTTGCGCGATCGTGCCCGACTGGACGTATTGCCAGGGACTTAAAAGCCTCAATAGCGGACTGCGCTTCGAATTCGGTTTTCTGGTTTTGGGCGGTCTTTTCGCACTTTGTTGTTTGGCGTTTTGGGTTCGTGACTATTACCGCACGCCGGATTTGCAGAGTATCCTTTTCACGCGAATCGTGATCGGTGCGGCCGTGACGTGGACATTGCTGTTCGTCGTCGGTTTCAAGAACAGCGAATATGAATACCCGATCGGGTTTGAACAACTTCCTGAAATCGCTCACTGGGCGATCGCTTTTTGCGCGCTATTCGTCATTGGATTTCTCATCAAGCGGGAGGCGCGGATCAGTGATACTTTCGCCGAGCCTTCCAGAAACGGCATTTACCAGGTAATGGCGTACTTATTTGGCTTGGTTGCTTTTTTGGGGATGACGCTGCGATTTGTGACGAAATTCGGCAAGAACCTGATGACGAAAGAATATGGGTGTAGTGAATTCGTCGAAACATTCTTTGGTCAAGCCGTGGAGAAATTCAATGCCGGGTGTTTCGTCGCGCACGTGGCCGGCGTATTGCTGGTGACGCTCATTCTTTATGCCATCATAGAAGACAGCCCGATTATCGAAAAATCGTAGCCGGCGATACGGGGGCTACCGGTCGAGGCGGCGTTGTTGTTTCTGTAATTCCGCGGCTTGGAAGTCGTATTTCGTAGACGTGTCCAGCGGGCCGTCGGCCATGAGGCGGCGCGCCTCGCCGCGCGGATTTATGCTGATCATCTCTTTTTCTCGGCGCAGCGCTTCTTGCGCGTCGACGCCCGGCATGTGCTTGACGCTTTTTTCGAGGCGCTCGAGGCGTTGCTGATCGTCCCGCATTTTTTGGTCCATCGAACGCTGATCCGGCCCCATCTCGGTGATTTTTTGATATTCCCGATTGGCGAAGTCGGCGTCGGCTTTCCGGTCCGTTCGGTCCATGGCGCGCTTGGTCGGCAAATCCTTGGCTTCGGATTCAAACAGGTCTTTGACATCTGATTTCTGATCACTCACCACAGCCTCCTAATCGCTTACGAGTTCGGCGAACGTCCGGTTGATTCGGCCTGGAGTCACTTTCGCCGCGCGGCAGCCGTGAGCGATGACGCAGGCGGCCAGGGCCGGGGGCGGCAAAAGGAGCGTTTCCAACTCCGTTTGGAACCAGTCGCCGACGAAAGCCATCGCCTCTTCCTCGAAAGACATGTCCCGGTTGGGGGCGTCAAACAACATCGAGAACGCCGTGCGGAACATCGGATCCCGCGTCAACCAGCCGACTTCGTACCCGTACGCGCATCGCTGCGGGCAAAGGCGGCAGAACGGAAACGCTCTTTTTTTTGTGACCAACCGCTCGCGCAATCGTTCCGGAAAACCGTGGAATTTCCGGGCCGCTTCGCACATTGCGTCGAACTCTTTTTCCGACCAGCCATAGTGCAGGGCGCGGCGTCGCAGCGCCTGGCGGATGACCGCTCCCAAGAACCGGCCGTCGTCGTGACGGTCATGATCGACCAGCAGATCGCCCGCTTTTTGTTTCAGCAGGTTCAGTGCGCCGTCGGGGTCCTCGCCGCAAATCAACTGGAAGAAGAAGAGGTTGACGTCGGCCTGGAATGTTGCGTCGCTCCACAATGCCTCGAACCGGTGCTCGAAGAGCGTCGTTTTGTACCGCTGCAGCAAATCGGGGCCGACCGCATCCGGTTTCTGTTTCCGGGTCGCCGGCGTGCCGCTGGGGGGGAAGCAGTCGATCATCACGCGCATCGCGCCGTCCATGGGCTCGCCGTGAATGACCGCTTGGCCGACGCGCAAATTGGCCAGCGCCTGCTTTTGCGGATGCAGCAGCACCATCATGTCGCCGACGAAATCGCGGTCTTCCTTGGGTCCGAGGCGATGCACGATTTTCGTGCAGGCGTTCTTCACCACGTCGGCGGCCAGCTTGCTCGGCAACTGCTCGCCAACTAATACCCCCTGACCGTACGCGCGAACTTCGGCCACGATGTTGACGAAAGTCTCAATCGCTTTGCCCTGCATGTCGCCTTCTTCGGAAGACCGCGACTGCACCCGACGCAGCAGACGGTGCGCCTCCTCGACGACCAACAAGTGGCGCAGGTGACTTTGGGGCCCGGCTTGGGCGGCGACGCGATACTCGTACAACCGCGTGAGGATCAGGCCCATCAGCAGCGCTTTTTCCTCGTCGGAGCCCATGTCCTTGATTTCGATCAGCGTGGGCGAGTCGAAGAGCACTTCGCAGGGCACGTTTTCGCCGGAGTTGAGGCACAAGCCCTTGGGTCCGACGCACAAATTGCCGATGCGGGTTTTCAACGCTCCCTTAAGGTTGCGCGTGATCTCATCGTGGTACTGCGCGGCTTCCACGACGGGATCGATTTGCTCCAACAGGTCGGTCATCGTTGGGAAGGCGAGGCGGTCGCGCCCGCGCAGATGCCGGCCGGTGACGATATCCCAGCCTCGCTCCTCGTACACCCGATAGAGCGCCGTTTCCAGCAGGTACGGGGCGGGCGGGAATAGGCCGAAGCTGGCGATGAAGGTGTTCTTCAAATAGTCAATGTGCGTGTGCAGCGGAAAACCTTCCGGGAAAAAGAAAGGATTGAAAAAGAGCGGTAGCTCACCCTCCTCATCCGGCACGGCACCCAACCGGAAGCGCGTCAGCCCCGGAATATGCGCTGCCAAGCCACGGTATTCGCTTTTGGCCGGCTCGATAACCAAAAACGGAATGTTGCGCCGCGCCAGGTGCACGAGGATGAACTGGATGGTGTTCGTCTTACCCGAACCGGTGTTCCCCACGACCACGCAGTGACGCGCGAATTGATCGATGGGCAATTCGAGACGATTGGGTGTTATGCGTTCGCCGTCCATGATCGAAGCGATCTCAATCGTCTCCCCCTCGTTCTCGATGGGGTCGACGTCGAAGGTGGCGGCGCGGGACACGCAGAAACCGGGTCGATCGCGCAGGGGCAGGGGGCACAAGCGCGCCGCTTCGTCGGAAAACAACCACGTGTCGAGGTGTTCGGCGGTGGTTGCCGAGCCGGCGGGCGCGACGAGGCACGAACGAATCGGCAGCGGGTCATCCTCCGGCTTTTCCGGTTCGTGTCGCAGACACCCCGCCAGGACTGAAGCGGCCAGGTCGGCGGCGGTTTCGGTAGCGGCCATCACCAAGGGCACGACGCGCCACATACCCGCCTGCAAGCCCCGCTCAACACGAACGCGGTGCGCATCGACCAAATCGAGGGCCTGCCGGGCGCGGCGGTCGGCGTCGGCTTTTTCGCCGATTTTCAGAAAATTTTGATCGATCGTCTGCGCCGTGCGCTGCAATTGCCGCGCGGCTTTGGCCAGTGTTTCCGGCGGCACCGGCACCGCCAAAAAAACGTAGGTAAAGGGCAGCGACCGCAAGGAATCGAGTAGGACGTCGGCGATCGGCGGGCTGTCGTCCTTTTGCCACCGCGGCACGCCGAAGAGCAGACGGATGTGGCGGAACTCGTCCCACGGCAAATCGTCGCGCTCGGTTTTCCGTTCGGGCGCGCCGATTTCGGCGGTGACCAGATCGTGCAGCAAGCGTTCGCGTTCGGCATCGGTGCCCAACGAAACGTGCACGATGTTGCCGTCGGACCGCAGGACGAAAACGAGCCGCGACCCGATGGCGTGGAAGGAAGCCAACACCGACTCGGGCAAATACGGCGGCTCGGCCTTCGGCCAATCGGTGCGACCGCGAACCCGCTGGTGCGGCGTGTTCTTGATCGTCTGCACGACGTATTTGGGAAACGAAAAAGGCAGCGCTTCGGTTCCGTGTTTGGCAAAAAGCAGACCTTGAGCGATCTTGTTCAAATCGACGCTGTCGGTGTTCAAAATTTCGGTCAACAGGGTGCAGGTCATCCCTACCTCGCTTAGGGGCCGATGATCGGCGTGGATTGGTAGACGGACAGCAGAATCAGGACGCCGGCGGCGAGCACGACCGTCACGAAAAAGGCGGTGCGCCAGGGATTGGACTCCAGGTTGAGGGTCACGTCGAGTGTTTCGTTATAGCTACCCGAGTCGATCCAGAAGGTGCCGCGCCGCGAGCGGCCACGCAGGCGCACGTGGTTGGACTGGCATATTTGGCCGTCGACGAATTCGCCCATCTGTTTGGCCAGCACGAGGCCCGGCGGATTGTCGCGCTTGACGATATGCGAATACACCGGCACCGGTTCGGGCTTGCGGAACGCGGAGCCGATGACATGGAAAATGAGGATTTCGTCGAGCCAGGAGCGGCCGCGGGCGCCGCGGCTGATGCCCAGGATCATCAAGGCGAGTTTGAGGGAAAACAAGACGAGCGCGAGTGTCAGGATCACCGGCCCCAAAAAGATGATCAGCAGCAGAATCGTCCCCAATTTCCACCAATTGAAGGAGGGGCTGGCGTTATGCGGTCCTTTGGTTTCGACCACGTCGCCCACCAGCAGGTTCGACCACTTGCCGGTATCCTCATCTTCCTCCTCGACGGAAAAGTCGGGCGTGGGTGACTCAGCCGTCGGAGTCGGCCGTCGTTTTACCGGCCGCTCGTGGACGGTATCGCCTCGGTCGACGCCGCGATCGGAACCCGACGCGGAGTGGGAGCCGCAAATCGGACACGGCCGACCGGCTTGGACCTCATGGCCACAGATTCTGCACATTGGCATGACTTTGCCTCGTTATTTAAATAAGCCGCGAACGATGATGCTGATGCCAAATACCACCACGGCCAGCGTGATGAGGGGCGTTATCACCCCTTGCAGGAACCCCTGCACGTAATAGTAACCGAACACGAAAAAAGCCGCGGCCAACATCAGCACGCCCAAACCGGCTTGGCGGCTGAAAAGGCCGCCCGTAATGATCAACCGAAAACCAAACACCGAAAACACGATGATAACACCGATGCGAATCACAGATTCACTTATCATTCCATTAGACTCCACACTTGCCCCGGAAGTTTCCGGGAGGCGATTGCGCTAAAAATAGCTGTTACAATAACGAGCGTTTTGTGGTAGAAATTCAACGCTTCAACAATTGACTATAAATCGTCTCAAACTGCAAGAAGGTCGCGGGGATGATGGCCGGGAACCCTTCGAAGACAAAAAAGGCGAAGAAGCAAGCGTTGATCTGGCAGCCCGGCTGCCTGATTCGTTTGTTCATGATGATTCTGCTGGTTGTGGCGCTCTTTTTTTGCGGATCGAAACTCTTAGAAGCGCTCGGTGAGCAATGGAACGCTCCGCCGACGATGTGGTCGGCGCAACCATGTGACGAAAATACCCTACCCCAAACTGCGCGGAGCACGCATGCGCAACCTTAGCCGAAAGAAACGGTCGCTCTGGTTGGCGGCCGGGTTGGCGTTTGTCCTTTTCCTGCTGCCCGGCCTAGCCGCGGCCGAGTCCAACACTTTCATCATTATCGACACCTCGAAGTCGATGAAAAACCAGGACCCCCGCGCTCTGGCGAAACTCGGCGTACTCATCCTTGCCGACCTCATGGCCGAGGGTTCGAATAAAGTGGCCGTGCTGCCGTTTGACGAAACTTTCGTTCTCGGGCAAGCCGCCAGTTTCGAAAAACCCGTTGTATATGATCCCGCGCTGGGCTTGAAGCATTTCGCCACGAACGTCGAGTCAGTTTTAGAATACAAAGCCAATTACACGTACTTCGCCCCTCCCCTGAACACGGCGGCGAACTGGCAGGGATTCAGCGGCCCGGCCAAGCAAAGCGAAAACCGCGTTGTGTTTCTGATAACCGACGGCAACCCCGACGCCGTGCAAAGCGATATCGTCGCGTTCGGGCCGTTGAAGAGGCAGTTACAAGCCAAAAAAATCACCGTGCGCGCCCTGGGCCTGGGCGTGCCTTGTACCGTGTCCTCGTCCCGATATTGCATCAAGGGTGAAACCCCGGCGCTGTTTGCGCGCCTGGGTCGCCAGGGTGAATTCGACTACGTTCGCGGTAAAGACGAGTTGCTGTCGCGTTTGGGCGACGTCATCCGCG
The DNA here is from genome assembly GCA_030765525.1 of Candidatus Lernaella stagnicola. Lineage (NCBI taxonomy): Bacteria > Candidatus Lernaellota > Candidatus Lernaellaia > Candidatus Lernaellales > Candidatus Lernaellaceae > Candidatus Lernaella > Candidatus Lernaella stagnicola. The sequence goes on along the minus strand of JAVCCK010000023.1, from coordinate 154,914 downwards.
AGGAATACGGGTTGACGGTGTTCGACGAGAAGCCGGTGTCCAGGAGGGTGACGCGCAGTATCGAGGTAACCGACCAAGCGGAAAAAATGACGCTGATCGTGTACTCCTCGCGCGATTTCGTAAGCGGTCGCCACTTCAAATTCACCGCCCCGAAGGGCCAAACGCCGAACTTCACTCCGATCAGCGACGAGGTTGCGCATCCCGACAAAAAAGGTGTGGAAAATTACTACATCGGCAAGTTCATTTCGCCGGCGTCGGGTACATGGAAACTTGAACTGAAGCAGCCGCACATGGGCGCGTTGGTGATCATTCACTACAACTTGCGGGTTTCGGTGCATCCGGTCGACTCCCTGGCCGTGGGCGGTAACAACCGGCTTCAGATTCCTTGGAACCAGAAGTTGCGCGTATTTCTCGAACCCGCGACGGTGGTCGGCGGCCAGGAAAAGCCGATGACGGCGCACGCCGCGCAAAGTTACAGCGCCATGGCCACGGTATCGGTCGATGATGGCTCCGGCGGTGCGGCGACATCGAGCACGCAGAATTTGTCGGCCTGTCATTCCCAAACCGGCAGCCCGTTGCCCGACGCTTGTATGGATCAGGGATCGCCCCGGCAGGAGCGCTTTTTCGGCGAAGTCAACCTGAACGTCACCGATGTCGGCAAGCTGTTCAGCGTATTTGCCCACTTGACCTCGGCCAAGTCGGTCGTCTCGCCGAAATGCCGGCCGCTGGAAGTGGAAATCATTCCGGATTTGCAGGGCCATTACGCGGGGCATGCGGTTGCGGGCGCGGGCTCGACGCGCCCTATCCTTAATGCCGGGATGGTCAGTTACCAGCAGCCGGTGTGCCACAAGATCACCCTGAGTTCCCAACTTGTTCCGGCGAGTGATTCGGATGTCGACCGCAAGTTCCGGTTGGTCTGGCGCGGCCTGGAAGACACGGCGAATCTCAAGACTTCGCAGTCGCGGTTCTTGAGAGAGCACGTGGCCGTGGTGCTCAAGGGACACGGCAACCTCCCGCTGGTGATGCTCGATGGCGACCCTTGGGTCAAGACCGCGCCCGAGTTCGACCTGACCAAGCCGCAAGATATCGAGGTTTGCATTCAGTCGAGCATGTACGTTAAGAAAGTCGACCCCCTAGTCGATACCGCCTTGGAGTTGGTGCCTTCGTCGGAACCGCACCGGAAATTTCCCTACGCCGGTAATCGCCTGCTTCTCGACTATCAATTCGATGTGCCTTCGGCATGGGACCGCTGGCGGAAGATCATCAAATGGCCACTGATCTTTTTGGCCATCATCTACTTTTTCTATCGCATTCGCTCGCAGCCGCGCTTCCCGCGAGATTTGGTGATCGAGTGGAACGAGCGGGGCAAGCCCAACGATGAAGGCCGACTAATGCCCGACGGCAAAGAGCTGGTTCGCAGTTACACCAGCGTGCGACGCTTGCTGACCGGTAAGCAACGCCTCGGGCTTTCGCACACCACGCGACCGTCGGGCTCGCGCCGCGGTTGCGACGTGCTCCTCGTACCGCTGGATCCCTCGAAAGACGAGCATGCGCTGTTTGAAATTCACGCGCTGCACGAAGTCACGTTGCTGGAGATCAATCCCTTCGTGGCCGACCATACGCAACACTCGCTTCGCCCGGGGAGAAAACACCATTTCCGGCCGAAGATCGCTGTGTGGTACCGCTTCGAGAACGGTTTGGCCTGGAGGCTCGACTACGATGATTAACGGGCGGGCGCGAGCATTTTGGCTTGTCCTGTTGGCGGCGTTGTTCGCCGTGATGGCGGCGGGCGCGGGTAAGTTTGCCGACGCGGCGAACGGCAAGAGCCAAACGCACTACATCATCATCGTCGACAACTCCAGCAGCATGAGGGGCAATGATAGTAACCGGCAAGCGGTGCTGGGAACGATGATTCTCCGCGACCTCATGCAGAAAGACGACATTGTTGATGTCGTATCGTTTTTAGGTGGCAGTGGTCACGTCGCTTCGGGCTCCCAAAACAATATCATTCGACGACTGGCCGCTTACGATCAAGGCACGTATTACGCGCCGGCGCTTGACAAGGCCGTGGCGCTTTATCGCAAACGTGCCAGTCAACGCCGCGTGTTGGTGTTCATCGCCGACGGCCAAAACTCGTTTGACGTACCCCATTATCAAAACGAATTGCGACAAAAGCTCGGCGTTTCGGAAATCATCACAATTGGTATCGGTAACGTAAATTTTACATACCTGCAACAATTGGCTTCCTTCGGCGGACGCAACGATTTCCACGCCGTGCAGCAGGTCAACGAACTGACGAAGGTTCTGGCCAACACCTATCAGCGGTGTTTGGGCGCCTCCGAGGCGACGTCGGGCAGCTCGCGCGGCGCCTTCGCCAAAGGCTTCACCGATTTCGACGACGAAGCGTTCGTGGCGCTGGTTTCGAAAGATGATATCCGCGATGTTCGCGTGACCGATCCTAATGGCAGTCCAGGCAACAAGGCCGCCAACAAGCATTTTGCCGCGGGGGAAATTACCGACGGCAGCAAGACGTATTGGCATTACCGCATCGTGCACTTGATTCGTCCCAACGCGGGCAAATGGACGTTTGAGGCCGTCGGACCGGACAACGTCGATTATTTCATTGTGCGGCGCTACGGCATGCACCTGAGGTGCGAGGCGAACATCGGCGGCGCGACGGGCGACCCGGTGCATCTGGCCGTGCGGTTGGAAAACAACGACGGCAAGCTGGCGCCGCTACCGCCGGGGTTCAAGGCGGCCTTCGTCGAGATGAAGTTCGGCAAAATGACCGCCCAGTTGCGCGACGACGGCAAAAACGGCGGAAAAGCCAAAGACGGTGTTTTCACCGGCACCGGCACATTCCCCAAAATGGGCATCTACACGGCGGTGTGCGAGCTCAAGCACGCCAAAATGAACCTGCACACCAGTTGCGATGTTACCATCGGCCCTATCAAGCTCTTCCCCGTATACGTCGGGGATCGCGAGGGCTTTGTCGACGTCGATTTCCGCTTGGCGGCCGAGATCCGCACGCCTTCGGGCCGGCCCGTGTCCTCCCCGGCGCGTTTGAAAGATCTAGAACCGGTTACCATCACCGTCGACGGCCAGAAATACGTGCTCGCCGACGATGCCAACGGCGGCGAAAAAGCCGGCGACGGCGTGTACACCTACTATCATCGTTTCGCCAAACCGGGGAAATACCCCGCGACGGTGCAAACCAGTTCGCCGTCGATGGCCATGGCGACCACCGATCTCACCATCGGTGAAATCACGCCCTTTGCCGTGGGTAGGGTGTGTTTCGGGAAAATGCGGGCGTACCAGGAAGTGTGCACGCCCATTCGTTTGGACGGCGTGCCGGTGACGATGCCCTACGAGGTGGAGTTGTCGGTGGACGGCCGGTTGGGCGACGGTACGAGCCTGTGGTTGGATTACGGCGCGACTGACAAAAAGCCGGTCGGCGAAGGTCGCTTCGCGCACCGTTTTACCTTCAGCGACAACCACCGCGACCTGGTGGTGTGCATGCGCAGTCCGCGCTGTATTTTCGGATGCAACGTGCCCGGCGACGGCGCCAAGCTGTCTTTTGCGCCGGTTGTGGCGCCGAAGCAGGTGACGGTTGCGCCGCTCTTCTACAGCACGGATTTCCATTGGAAAAACCTGTGGCTATGCTACGATAAATACATCCTGACCGGATTGCTGTTACTGGTCGTGCTGTTTATCGTTTTCGGTTGGATATGGCCCAACAAATTCGATCGGCGTTTGTATTTTCACTGTGTATCCGCGGCGGAAATGAAGAGTATGGGCAAATACGCCAACGCCATCGCTCAGTTGGTGGAACGCAAGGGTTGGTATAAGCACGAACGCGCCTTCATCGCGCACTGCTTCCGCAACAAGAAGCAGGCGCGCTATGTTTTGTATCCGCGATACCGCGGGGTGATCGCAAGGCCGGCCGGGAACGTGACGCTTATGCGGCGCGTCAAGCGTATCGCCATCGGTGACGAGGGCTGGTTGGAACCGTGCCCACCGGGCGATGTACGGATCGATAAGGATCGCATCTATTCCGATGGCGACTGCTATTTCGTCTTGTCGGATAAAAGTGTTTTCACCGTTGATATGCCGAATCTTAAGACGAGAGGTACAGGAGGGAAAGAACCGTGGCAAAGATAATCGAGCCCGACGGACGGGACGGCCTGATCAGCATGACGAGGGCGCCGGGCAGTTGGATGCCCACGATTTTCGTGGGTATCGGCGGTTCCGGGTGTAAAACCGTATTGCGATTAGCCCAGAAGTTCAACGCCATTCCCAATTTGAATGATGACGTTCGCAACCTGCATGCGTTTATGGCGATTGATACGGACTCGCTCGATCTAAGTGGGTTGAGCGTGGATATTCGTCGCATGGGCTTGAACGTCGTCACGCATAACATTTCGGGCTTCGACCGTCGCGAATACATGAGCCAGCGTCGCAGCTTCAGTGATTGGCACTTCACAGACTGGGCACCGGACTCGTACAAATTTCGACCCGGCGACCATGACGGGGCCGGGCAAATCCGTATTGAATCCCGCCTGTGCAGCCTCCGGTATGAGCGGACGCTTTCCGAAGCCATCAACCAAGGCGTGTTGAAGGTTTTGCTCGACCACGACAATCCCATGCGCTGGGTGCCGCAGGGCGGGACCCAAACGCCCGGCTCGATCGAAGTGTATTACTTCTGCAGCGGCGCCGGCGGCACAGGTAGCGGCGGGCTGATTAACGTGGCCGCGCTGATGAACTATCATATCCGCGCCCGCAATTGGGCGCCGGCCCAGCGAGCCTACGTGTACCTGCCGGACCTGTTTTACGACAACGTGGATCCCCGCATTCGCAGAGATATCAACACGAACATGTACACCTTCCTGCAGGAATGGGATTACGTGTTCAAGCTGCAATATGAGGGCGTGTCCCACGCGAAAGACTTCCAGTTCGTCTTCCGGCAAGACCAAAACAAGAACGATTTGCAGATGGCACTCAGTCCGCTGATCGAAATGTTCTTGGTCGGCCTGCCGCACAACATCCATGTCGATGAAGTGCTTGAGGCGTGCACCGACGCGGTGTTTTTGCGCATCTTCTCGCCCGCCGAGGACAAGCGAAGATCGGCCATGGACAACCTTACGAAAAGCCAGGCCGCCCCGGCCGGTTGGAAAAAGGGTTCCGGCCTGCAATACGCGCCAAATTTCGGTACGATCGGCGCGGCCGTGCTGCGCGTACCGGTTGGCGAAATTCTGGAATTCTGCGCGCTATGCTTCGCCGAACGGGCCCTGCGCGAATCCTTGACTTTCCACCGCTCCGAGGATGACGGAACGACCAAGGGTAAAGGACTTACGGCGGGTCTGGATTATTCCTCGCAGAATTTCCTTGACGCCGATCCTAACGAGCGCGAGCGCATGATCAACACGGATTTTCTGCAGTATGTCCAGATGATGGCGACGCAGAAGATCGCCCAGTTAAAGAAAACACGGTCCGCCAATCCGAACGAGGCCGTCGCCAAGGGCGTTTTCCTCAACATCGTGGAGAGCGTCGATGGTCCGGAGCCGGAACTCGCCGAAGAACATGATGTCGGGAAAGGGTTGCTGGAGCGCGTGATCGAGGAAGTTGAAGAACGCGTGACCAACGTCATCAACGGCCTCGAATTCGGGGCGATGGATCCCAGCACGCTGCAAAACCCAGCGCGCTACACCCAGATCCTCAATGCTTTCAGCATCAACATGAAAGCGGCCTGGGCGCGGGTGCAAACCGCGCAGTTGGCGATTATCAACAACATTGAAGCGGGCGATTTTTTCCAGCGCGTGTTCGACGAAAAGAAAATTTCGCCGATGACCGAGTGGTACTTCTACGTGCGGCTGCGCCAGATGTTGGAATCGAGCAACAATCCGATCAACACTCACCGCGAGGCCGAGAAGGAACTACGAAAAAAATTCCATTGGCTGGATGACAAAGATCTACAGGCACAGTACTTCGATCAAGATCCGCATAAGCGATTCAATGACGAAGTTAAGGACGAAGCGTTTTGGAAAAGGTTCTATAACAAACAGGAAGACCGTTTGCAGGAACTCTGCCAGGACGCCTACAACCAATATACGTTGCTGGTCAACAGCTCCGAGCGACTGCTGAAGACCGCGATGTTGTTGGCGATTTGGGAAGCCATGTTGCAGGTCGCCATCGAGAAGTGCCGGGCGTATCGGCCCCTGGTGGAAAAAGCCGAGCAGAAAATCCAACAGTTGCGCCGTATGCAGAGCCAGATGCTCTTGACCGGCCGCAGCTACGACCCGGCAAAAGAGGGTCGGGAGTTCCACCTGCAAGTCGAGGTCCTGCGCGCTACCGGCGTGCGGGCGAAGCGCTATTGGCGGGAGCTATATCGCGACCAGTTTGTCAACGAGAAACCGGAAAAGGGCCAGTTGCGCAAGGGAGATCACTATTTTGACTTAAGCGAGATTTCCGAGGCCGTCCAGCAGGCGCTCGCTCCTCGAACCGCGCCCGGCGGCATCGTGGTCAAACCGACGGCGGACGACTCCATTGAAACTATTGTCGAGGCGCTCATCGAACTGGGAAAAGGCAAGTTCGGCAGCCAGATCATGCCGCGACTGGACAACATTTCGGAGGCGAAGCCCGAGCAACTCGGCTTGACGATCGGCAAAGCACTGGAATTGGAAGCGAAGTACGTGGCTGGAGATGCCGGCCAACAATTGGGCTCGGGTGAGGCTTTCGCCCGCGGTCACATCATCGACAAGGTGCGCTTTGCTTTGAATAAATCCGGTTTGCTGGCCGGCGTTTCGGATTTGGAGCAAACCGACCTGATGGAAAACGTGCATCCGCACGAAGAAACCGTCGCCCTCTTGCACCCGATGTATTTCGGCAAATCGGGCGGCGATTTCCAGATGTCTGATTCCACGGCGCCGGAGGATGAGGGTAAGGGACAAGATGCCGGCAGTTTCCGCGGCGTGATGCGCGAGGCGTACCCGGGCCTCAGTTTCTATAAGGGCGTGGACCCGTACCATGTGATCTTCCTGCGATCGGTGAGCAACATGCCGTTGCATTTGTTCCGGCGCGTCGGCGAGGAATACGAGGACGATTTCTTCGCAGCCGAGCGCAAGGGTATCGGCCGCGGCTATCCGCTGTACATCGACACCCAGTGGGAGAAGGATCCGCTGCCCTACATCGACCCGGTCGATGAAACGAGACGCCTGGAAACCGTGGCCAAGCAACAAGAAGAATCGGAACGGCAGGCGCGGGTGGATCGCGACAAGGACGAAATCGACACCGCCGACGCGCTGACGAAACCGATGTTGTTCGGCTTTGTACGTTTCGATCCGAAGAAGAAGCAATGGTGCGTGCGGGTGACGGTTCGCGGTGAGGAAAAGGTCTCGCCCATCGGTTCGGGGCTGCTTGACGTGAGCCGCTGGTTGAATACCGACGTCGGGCAAGACTCGATGGACATGATCAATGACTTTGTCGTGGAGAGGGAAGACAAAGAAAGCGACGACGTCGCCGAAATGATCAAAGCGGCTCACAGCAGGTTGCGCGATCGCACCGGCGAACTGTTCGACGATCCCAGTGACGAGGCTCGTTTTGAAAAGAACGTGATTCGCCGCATGCGCGAGGGCCTGAAGGAACTGCAATAAGAAGTAAAGGCTTTCTTTTGTGAGAATTCTCGTTATCGGTGTGGGCAACGACGGTGCCAGCGCCGTAAAGCACATGGCCAAAGAACGCAAGCACTGGTCCTCCGATATTTCGCAGGACATCGGCTTGGTGTGCATTACCGAGGAAGACGATTCTTCCGCGGCCGAACTACCCATGATTCCGTGGAAGACGCAGGCCTTGGAGGGCTTGATCCACATTACGCACGGCAAAGGGTACCTCGAGCCGAATTGGCATAAGCGGCTGGACGACCACATGCTGGGCCGCACCATCAAGGATATGCTTTCCATTCCTCAAAATCGCCGTCGCGCCTTGGACGTATTGTTGATTGGTTCGCCGGTAGAGGCCGGACTGGAAAGAACGTGCGAGCCGATTCTCAAAACGATACACAATCTGCGCTACGAACTTTGCTTTCCTATGCGGATATTTTTCTTGGCGTGCTGGCCCTCGGGATTGGTCGACGTCAATTGGCCGATCCTGCAACTGCTGGGCGATCTGAACCAAGAAACATGCGCCGCGGGTCAGCAGGCAATCTGTTCCGGCGTCTGGATTTTCCCCAGCAGCGACGCCAGTGAGCCCGGTAGCGAGGACTACGTCGGGTCGCTCGTCGTGTTCGTGGAATCGGCGTTGCGCCTCGGCCTGAACAAGGTCGTCCACGAACCACTTAAAGGATGCGACCATTTCGCGGTTCACCAATACAAGCGGCTGCCCGGAAACGGCGCGGACGTGGACGCGGACGAGGATGAGGACGCGGAATCCAATCGAGAGAACCCGAATCTCGTGTGGTTCATTCGCGCGCGGCGGTATCGTTTTTCCATCAAGGCGATGGAACGGCGTGCCTGCGACAACACCTTTTTGCGCATCAAGACGCTGCTCGTGGACCGGCCCGGAGAAGGCATGCCACCGCCGCCGCTCACCGAGGGTGAGAACCTCATCGAAAGCAAGGTGTTCGCGCCTCTAGATCAAGCCGTGGAAAAATGGTCGCAATCCGGCTTGCGCATGGTGGAGAGCGCCTTGGCCCAATTGGAGCGGACGATCCCGCTCGATAGCGCCAACGTGGAAATCGAACCCAACTGGACAACGAACAATATTCTAAATCCTTTGGTCGAACAGCTTAAAGATTTGGTTGCCGTGGAGATCCCCACTCTCCTGGCCGAAATCGAGCGCAGCCAAGGCGTGCTGTCCAAAGCGCGCGGTGACTGGAAAACGTGGCTTACACAGGTGTTGGCGCCGCCGGGCGAGGGGCGATTGCCGTTTCCGTTGCCGGACATTCGCGCCGGCATTCGCGCCCGCGCCGAGCATCTGCAAACTCACCGTCATGTCGAGCCTGGGCCAAGTTCGCCGCTTGACGATACGAGTTTCTACCAAAACGCCGAAAGTCGGTTTTCGCGCGTCAAAGAGCGTTTTCAGCGCGGGCGGGAAAAGCTCCAGGCCACGCCGGCGGCGAAATTCGCCGGTAAGTGGGTTCCGCTCTGGGCGGGTATTCTCGCCGCATTAGTGGCGATCGTGTGGCAAATGGGCTTCAAACAAATGCCGATTCCTCAAGGGCCCTCGCCGTGGCCGTTATTGTCCAGCAACGCATACGCGGGTTTGTATGTATTCGTGGAGAAAATATCCTCGCCGCCGATTTGCCTGGCTTTTAGTTTCGTCTTTTTCTATTTCATCGGTTCGGCTTTCCGCGGTTGGCTGCGAAAGCGGACGTGGGAAAGGGCGATGAAATTTATCCACGGCGAACAGGGCAGCGTTGCCTCGGCGGCGCGTCATTTCCTGGAAGACAACCTGGTTCCGCTGGCGCACCAGAAGAAGAAAGAGCAACTCACAGGATACATGGAAAAACTCAAAGTGATGCTCGCCACGGAATTGGAGCGGGTCAACCGCGAACTCACCATGATCGAGGACATCGTGCGATTCCATTCGGAAAAGATCGCCACCTCGTTGGGCGCGCGCATTCCGGGCAAACGCTTGCCGGAGACCGCGGAAGAGCGATTGCGCCCGTGGGACTGGTCGACGAATTGGGATACGTCTTTCGCTACGGTGCAGGATTTTCACACCATGGTTCACCAGCGATTCGGCGAAAAGGTGGATACCGTCGCCAGGTTGGTGATGCACTCCCACGATTTTCCGCTGCGCAAATGGATCCGCAACGTGGCCGCCGAGCAGCCCGGGCATCAGCGCGACATTTTCAAAGCCTCGCACGGCGACCCGTGGCCATTCCTGCAGTTGGAACACCTGTTTGCGGTCATTCACGAAAATCTTATCGGCAGCCAAAATCCGCTCCAGCCCGCGCCGGAGCGTGAGGATGAGTTGATCGAGCAATTCAAGGATAAGGTCGTAGCGATGCGGGCGGCGGAGAAGAACATCTTCTTTGAAAGGCACCTAACCTCGAGATTTCTTTTCTTCGGCAAAAAGCTCGAACCGTACTTGAGACGAACGCTGGGGTGGAGCAACGCCCGGTACAAAGACGCCCTGGAAGATTTCGAGTTGATCGGAATCGAAGAGACGGACGAAGGCGCGCCGCTCGCGCATCTACAACGAGTTTTGCACGGCGCGGGCCTCGACGACCAGGAGCCGGGCCATGCTTGATTTCGTTGTCGATCACAGCTTTTTGTGCGGCTTGGCCTTGACGCTGGTGGGCGGCGGCGTCACGGCGGTCATTTTGTGGATCAGCCAGTGGCTGTCGAAATCTCCAGACCACGGCATGTCCAAAATCGTGACCGCGTTGGCGATATACACCGGCATTTATGTTGCGGTGTTGATCTTCAGCTATGGCGTCGTGTTCTTTTCGGATTGGAACGTGCAACCCACGCCCGCCAATCCCTCGCCCCTGCTGATTCGACCCTACTTCCCGCTGACCGACCTCTACCGTCTTCTCGATGTACCGACCAACCAGCAACAAGCCGTCAAAAGCGCCACGTTGGCGTGGCTGTTGATCGGCGTCGTGTGGTTTGTGGTATCTGCGGCCTGTGCGGGCCTGGGTTCACGGCGTCGCTCCTACGCCAAGCGAGAAGTCGCGGACTTGCGCGGCTGGCAGAGCGGCGGCAAAGACGTCGATCCGTGGAATTGGTGGTACCCGATCGGCTTGGGGATCTGCTGGCTTGTGTGGGCGGGCAACCTCTTCCAGTCACCCCACGAAGTCGGCATGGCGTGGATCAATTTCACACCCACGCACCCCAATCCTTACCTCGCCGTGCCCGGCGCAGTGCAATTCGGGATCGTGCCGATACTCACGATGTTGATCTTGCTGTATTTCGTTCCGCGCCCGCGGCGCGACCCCCGCGAGGACCCCGTTGTAGTGACCGAACAAGCGCCTGGGTGGGGACAAATCAATGCGGCGCAGGTTGTCTATCGCCTTCGGGACCAAGGCCTGCTTTGCGACATGCTTGGCAAGGAGTTGGAAGGCATGGCGCGGAACTCCGGCTACGCCGAGCAAACCACGCCGCAAGCCGAGGACCACGAGATTTTCCGATCCTTGTTGGTTTTTTCCAACGATCACAACCGCACCAAATTGTGGAAGGATCAGGACCGGGCCATTTCGGCGGCCAAGACGCAAAAGCGCGGCAAGCTTTCTTTGTGGATGGGTAAGCACGGCTGCGGCAAGACAACCGCGGCGCTTTTCATCGCGCTGGTCGACAAGGCGCGAACCGGCGGCCACACGCTGATTGTCTATCCCGATTTGGCCCGCGCTCGCGAAACCGTGACCCGCTTGCGCAAAGCCGCGGCCACATCCATTACGCGGCACAAAGTGCGCGTCGTATCGTGGGTCGACGAGGAATCGAGCGGCAACTACGCCGATTTTCAGGACGACCTGGGAATGATCCACGTCACCGACGTCGTCGGTTTCTATCGGGATTTTGTGCACAAGCTGCCCGAGGATTACGCCGAGACGTTTTTCCCGCGGCTGAAGCTGATCATTTTTGAAGACGTCGAAACCTACGGCGGCGTCGAATCGGGACACCTCGCTTACATCCTGCAGCGCTTTCAACGCATGCTGAAATCGCATCGCGTCGAGCCGCAGTTCATCGTCACCACGTCAGCGGACTCGGGCGGTGATTCGTCGTTCCCGCCCTACGTCGGCGAACTGTTCCGGCTGGAATCCAAGCCAATCCCCTGGGTGAATACGGCGCAGGTGCGGCAACGATTCGCCGTGTTGAATGTCGTGGATTACCGGCATCTTTTTGCCAAACTGGAAGACATTGGCCGGCGGCTCCATCTCGCCAGTTGTCTACCCACGACGCTCGCCACCGCCGTCGTACGAGCCCGGCCGCTGGATACGAACTACGAAGTCTCGGTCGAAAAAAACAGCCCCTTCAACGACGGCCCCCTCGCCGGACCCGACGAAGTGAAGCAGACTTTCCAGGTTTGGGGGCACGCGGCCATCGTGCATCGTCGTCTGCTGGAAGGTCCGATCCGCGAAGAGCATCGTACGGCAGTTGCCGAACTCTTGTCCGACCAGCCGCGTCCCGACATCGAAACGTCGCGTCAACTTCGCGAGCAGGCGCACGTCAGCTTCGTACCGGCAACGCTGCGCAACCTCAACGACCTTTCCTTCCTGTGTTCTCCCGGCGGGCGGCACATGCCGGTTCCCGCGATCGATCACTTGAATGTGTTGGTGCCCATCGATGCCAACCCCTTCGTTCACTATTTGCTTGATTCAGCCCGTATGGACACTGCGGTCAAAGGGCGCGGCATCCCGGATTTCCAGAAGGAAATGCTCATTCCCGTGTTGGACACCGAGAACCCGACCATCCTCAAGATCCATTTGTTGCAGGCCTTGAGACAGGGCCAACTGACGGAAAAAGAGCTGGCCGAAATGTTCGTCGGCTTGTGCACATACGAGTTGTTCCGCGGCACCGTGGAAGACATGAAAAACGATCACTGGATCCAAACGGAATGGACGGTGCGCGTCAAAAAGGTTCCGGGGCGCGCCGGAGTGATCGTGGAATCGGTGCAGCGCCTTAAGGTGACCGACATCGCGCCGATCCTCGACCCGAAATCTTTGCGCAGTCTGTTGGATGCCAGCGAAGCCGTCCAAATCACCGCCGGCAACAACGAAGTGATCGACATCGTCGACAGCGCGCGATTGTTCATGATTTATTACCCCAATCGTGTCTTCACCGGTCCGAATGGGCAGGTCTACCAAGTGCCGGAATACGACAAGAAGAAGGAAGTCATTTCGCTCGGCGAGCCGATCGACGTTGTGGACCAAGGCTTGCCGACCGTGGAGTTCGTGCAGCAAAACGACAGCAACATTCCCAACGGACCGCTGCGCACGACGCGCATCAGTTCGGCCTACGGGTGCATACCGATCGGGCTGTCGGAGGCCAAATGGACCGAGCATTCCATCATGGCGCTGCATATCCGGCATACGATGATGAACGTGAAATACCTTGAAGAGATCGTGGGCACGCGTTACTGGCGCCGCACGAATCCGACCCAGCCGCTATATCCGTTCTCGTGGAAGAGGCAGCAGCACCGACTTCGGTCCGAATTCAAGACCAACGCCTTCATCATGAAATTCCCGTCCGAGAAGAACGGCTTCGACATCGATGCCGCCACCTTGCGGGGGCTCGTCCACGCGTTTCGCTGCGTGTTGCCGGTGCTTTTCCGCGTGCCGGATGAAACCGTCGACGTTGTGCCCTACGTCGAGCCGCAAACCAATGAAGAAAAAACCAGGGTAGATTTTCAGCTTGCTATGCTCGGCCACGATGTCCAGCCGACCGGCATCGCGATTATGGACACGTTCCCGGGAGGCATCGGCGTCGTCAAGCGTTTGCACCGCATGGACAATCCTGCGCTGCAACAGCTTCTACGCTGGACGGCCGAGTGGGTCAGTCGGTCCGGCTACATGAAACCGACCTGGCTGGTCGAATCGGAGCGGAACGGCATGTTCGCCTGGGAGCAGGAAACCTTGCCCAGTTGCCTATACATCGAAGACTACCGCTACGACATCGAGCGCCCGGACACTCTGGAACTGAATTACGACGGCGTCCGGCGACTGCTTTCCCGCATCGGTGTGCCCCAACTCGATCAGCCGGTGGGCGCGCCCATGGCGCCGGAGGAACCGGAGCCGGTGCGTATGCTGGACCCCGAGGAAGCCGAACTGGCCGAGGAACTCGAAGTCATCCCCATGGGCCCGCCGGAAGACGACGATCTGCAATAACCGCAGGCCGCTTTCCGATTGATACCCGGTGCAGTTGTGGTAGGGTCGCGTCGCCGACGAGGGCGATAAGACCCAAGGAGTCGAGGCGTGAGCCGCATCACCGAAGCAGAGCTACTACAAAAGCTGCGTGAACTTCACGCCCAGGTTGACCGCACCGCGGCGGGCATTGTCGAACGATTGCCGCGCTCCCTGAAGTGCGGGCCGGGCTGCGCGTCGTGTTGTCAGGACGATCTCACGGTTTTCGCCGTGGAGGCGCTGCGTATCCGCCGCGAGTTCCCGGACGTGCTCAAGGGCGGCGTCCCGGGGCCGGTGGGGCGCTGTGCGTTTCTTGACGGGGAAGACCGCTGCCGGGTCTACAGCGCGCGACCCTACGTGTGCCGCACGCAGGGGCTACCGCTGCGCTGGCTGGTGGAGCAGGACGGCGAATGGGTGGAGTACCGCGATATCTGTCCGATCAACGACGACGATTTCCCCCTCGTGGAACTGCCGGAGAGTGATTGCTATCCGCTCGGTCCGGCGGAGGAAGTGTTGCGTGAGTTGCAGTTTCTGCTTGGTGGCGACGACTTAACCCGGGTGGCGTTGCGAAGTTTGATTTCCGAGGCCACGGGCCGCTGAGGTAACAAAAGACGGGCGCGCCGTTCGACTCCCCCGTTTCCGAGATTTGCCGGTAAGGATTGATTTTCGGAAAAGGTGACATATGATTTCGACAACCCGAAGCGAAGCGACGGCGTTGTTTCCGCGGCCGGAGAAGGAGTTTTCGCTTTCCCGGCCGTCGTCATAATCGGGAAAGGTAGGCACGTTTGGTCATTTGGCTGTGGATATCGTTTCTCATCCTCATCGGCGGATTGTTGGCGCTGGACCTCGGCGTTTTCAACCGTCGGCCGCACACCGTATCCATGCGCGAGGCCTTGGGCTGGACTGCTTTCTGGATTGCACTGTCGTTCGTCTTCAACGGTTTTATTTTTCTGCTTTACGAGCATCATTGGTGGGGTGTCGGCGAGACCATCGGCAAGCAACTCTCGGGGCACCAAGCGGCGCTGCAATACCTGACCGGTTACCTCATCGAGAAAACCCTCAGCCTCGACAACATCTTCGTGATCGCGATGATCTTCACCTTCTTCGGTGTGCCCAACGCCTATCAGCACCGCCTGCTTTTCTGGGGCGTGCTGGGCGCTATCGTCATGCGGGCCGTGATGATTTTCGCCGGTATCGCGGCCCTTGAGCACTTCGCGTGGATGATTTACGTGTTCGGCGGCTTCCTGATTTATACCGCCCTCAAAATGCTCGTGACGCACCATGAGAAGGTAGACCCCGAGCGCAATCTGCTGGTACGGGCGGCGAAAAAACTGCTGCCGATCACTCGCGAAATCGAAGGCCCCCATTTCTTCGTCAAGCGTGAAGGCAGGTGGTGGGGCACGCCGTTGTGCATCGCACTGGTTGCGGTCGAAAGCGCCGACCTGCTGTTCGCCGTCGATTCCATTCCGGCGGTCATCGCCGTGACGCGCGACCCCTTTTTGGTGTTCACGTCCAACGTGTTCGCCATCCTGGGCTTGCGGTCTTTGTATTTTGCCCTGGCCGCGCTCTTGGAACGCTTCCGCTACCTAAGATACAGCCTCGTGTTCCTGTTGGCGTTCGTCGGCACCAAGATGATCCTCACCCACCACTACCCGATTCCCACCACGGTTTCGCTGATCGTGATTGCCACCATTATATTCGCCGGCATCCTCGTTTCCGTCGCGGCGGCGCGACCCAAGCGCCAAATTCCGCCGCTGGAAAGCCAAGAGGAAATGTTGCAGTGGCTCAAAGCGACCGGCCGCCGCATTCGCAAGATATTCGTTGCCATCGCCGGCGTGACCCTGCTTCTGGTCGGCGCCGCGTTACTCTTCCTGCCGGGGCCCGGCACGGTGGTCATCGCCGTCGGCCTCGGGCTGCTCGCCACACAGTTCGTATGGGCCAAGCGGTTGCTCAAGCGCATCGAAAAAGAGGCCCGTGACGCCGTCAACGCCGCGCGCGGTCGCTCTTCGCAAAGCGATGAAAGCGACGAGTAACACGAGGCGCTTCCAGTAACGGAAACCATGGAATAAAGATGCGACCGTCGCTCAACAACCGTAATCGTTAACCAGATTGCAGCCGTATCCGGCTCCAAGTAGAATTACCCGATATTTAGAGGCGGCGCGCGCCTCATCGACGAGGTACTTTGGCCATAATGGCCCGGCGCGCCCGATCCCGGGAGGGACGTTCGCGTCCCGCCGAATCAAAAGAGGAGTTTGCAATGAAAAATATCCGGTTTTCAGTCTATTTGCTTATGATCGTGGTCATCATGTTTGGCGGCTTTTTATCGTGCTACTGCGATGCGGCTGAAGAGGACGATAGTGGCGACGATGACGCTTTCAACGAAGACGACATTCTCTCCAACGACGAAGATCTGAAAAACGACGGCGTGGCCGACCCGCCGCCGATGTTCGTGGACCCCGAGCGCCCACTGTCGAGTTCGGCGGTGGATGTCGTTATTGAAGTGGATAACGCCACGAGCATCACGCTTATCGTCGATGGCGCGGGCTGCGGTTCCGTGGTCGGAGCGAGCGGCGCTTCGCCCTTGGAAGTCTCCGGCATCTCCGCCGCGAGCGGCTCGTGTCACTTGTCAGCTACCGCGACGTTGAGCGACGGCGGCACCGAAATTCTCGAAGGTTTCTTCGAGGTGCAAGCGAGCGACCCGGACATTCCGCCCATCGAGGTTACCGGCGGCGTGTTCAACTTCGAAGACCTGCCCGCGTCCAGCGGCACCGCCGAGGCGCCGGTCATTACCGCCGTAACCGGGCCGGCGACCTACATTAACGGCTCCAGTTCCACCTACGAAGTATCATTCACCGGCGCGGAAGACGTCACCCATGTGCTGATCGGCGTCAGCGGCTTCCAAGGATACTACCTCACACCGGTGAACGCCTCGGGCGGCACGGTGGAGTTCGAGTTGAGTTTCGATTCCGACATTTTCGATCAGTTGACCGCCAAGGCCAACGCCGTGAACATTATCGTCGAATTGCTCGACGGAATCGGCGCGGTAAGCGCCCTGTACGACCTGCTGCTCGACGGTGTGGAAGTTGCCGAAGGCGAAGTGAAAGTCAGCCTCAGTTGGGATACCCCAACCGACGTGGACCTGCACGTGATGGAGCCCAGCGGCGAGGAGATCTATTACGGTCACAAAACCTCGGCCACGGGCGGGCAGCTTGACCTGGATTCCAACCCCGGCTGCAACATCGACGGCATCAACAACGAAAACGTGTACTGGCCTGAAGGCGCTTCGCCGTCCGGCGAGTTCATTGTCAGCGCGGAGATGTACGCCGACTGCGAGGTCGGCGGCGCGAGCGGCACGGTAACCATCACCTACTGCGGCGACGATTCCCCCTTGGTCGAGCCGTTCGGCTTGGGCGGGACGGGCAGCAGCGACATTTGGTTGGTCGAGTCCTACTGCGGCAACAGCGTGTCGGGCACGATGAAGTATGAAGACTTCGCGATCAAGAAGACGGGCCTGTCGGCTACCGGGCAGATGGTGCCGGTGCGCTTCGCCAAAGTGCAGGTTGTGCGCGAAGACGACGACGAAGTGCTGGCCGAAGGCCACACCAACTCCGAGGGCGAGTACGAACTGACCTTCATCAACGAGGACGAGCCGGGCTACTTCGTGCGGTTGGCCGCCGAGGCCGACAAGGACGGGCTGAAACAAAGCGTTAAGAACCTCGACAGTAAGCTCTATACCTGGAAGACCGAAACAATCGACGAGCGCGACGACCCCTTCAAAACCGATCTCAACATCGAGGTAAAGCGCGAAAAAGAAGGCGGCGCCCTAAATATTTTCGAGGTCGGTGTGCGTGGATGGCAGTTTGTCTGGTCGGCGAGCGGCAGAAAAATGCCGCTGGTTCAGTTTTTCTGGACACGCGGCCAAAAGCCCAAAGGCCAGGCGTCGTCGTTCGCCACCAGAGACGGCAAAGTCTACATTTTGGGCATGGAATCGGACACGGACGAGTATGACGACGTCATCATCGGGCACGAGTACGGCCACATTGTGCATGCGTCGATCAGCAAAAACGACAGCCCGGGCGGCGGGCACTCGTCACAGGACCGCGTCAAACCGTCGTTGGCCTTTGCGGAAGGCTGGGCAACCTACGTCGGCGTATCGGCGAACAAAGTAACCACCTATATGGATACGGACAAAGACGGCATGGGCGTCTACTACAGCATCGAAACGCCGCCTGCTAATCGGCCGAAAGGCAACACCGGCGGAAAACTAGACGGCGGCCTCAGCGAGGCTATCGTCTCGGCCGTGTTGTTGGATCTAGCCGATTCCACGAATGAATCCAAAGACACGATCAGCAAGCGCACGAACGTCTGGAACATCATGACCGGTTACCTGCAGTCCGGGAACGCCAAATTCAAAGACCGCGGCAAGGCCGGGCGCGACCTGGTCGATTTCCTCGACGGATGGTTCTGCCTGGGCTACGGCGACAAGGGCGATAACACCAAGGGCGTGCAGGGCAACGTGAAGGGCTTGCATGAATTAAGTTACGATTTCGCCGCTGTGACGTCGTGTAAATGAAACGAACACTGATCACGATTCTGCTTGCGTTGTGCCTCGCATGCGGCGTGGCGGCCGGTAAAGAACTACACCCGCTCGGCGGCGACATATCGCCGGAGAAAATCCAGGCGAAGGTCGGGCGGGTGTTGGTTTTCGAACTGTCGATCGAACCGCGCACGGCGTTCGAACGGGCCGGGCTGACGGTGGAAACGACCAAGGGGCTCACCCTGTTGAAGGGGGTGCGGAGCGAGGTCCTTTCCAACCTGAAGCCCGGCACGAAGACCCACTTCACGTTTCAAGTACGAGTTGTGGAACCGGGGCCGCAGGAACTGCAGGTCACGCTAAGCGTGCTCGATCTGCCCAATGAGGAAATAATCAGCCGGCTTTATTTGGCGCAAGTGAATCCGAAACCGTTGCCGAGCTATCCGACGAAAACCGACGACCACGGCAACGAGTTCATCGAAATCGAAGTCGACTAACCCGGCCCTACCACACGCGGCTGGCCGGCGCGGCGATGGTGAAAGCCTTGCTCAGATCCTGGTACGCGCCGTGGTACATGTAATAGACCTGCACTTGGTAATCGTCGTCCGGCGTGAGGTCCTGCGGTACGGCAAAGGAGCATGACCGCGCCGCGGCGGGCAGGTTGTCGCACAAGTGCTGCCCGGTCCACGCGCCGTTCTTGAACAGGCTGGCGCGAATCGACCAGTTTTCGGAATTGTGCGCGTTCCACGTCACGGCCTGTTCGGTCCCAACCTCCCACACGTCTTCCGCCGCCGGGGTCAGTATCTGCACGAAAGGCTCGGTCGGTGCGGCCACCGAAAACGCGCCGCTGAAATCCTGATAGACGCCGTGTCCCATGAAGTAGACCTGCACCTGATAGTCGTCGCCCTCCGCCAAATCATCAGGCACCGTGTAGTCGCACGAGGAGGCGGTCGCCGGCAAGTTGTCGCACAAGTGCCGGCCGGTCCACGAGCCGTTTTGGAACAAGCTGGCGCGGATATTCCACCCGTCCGTCCCGAAAACCACGAGCAGCCCGCGAAAAAAAAGGAAGCGACATCAGTTCGGGATCGACGCCCACATTAAGTTATCGACGCCGATGGGTACCGGCATGAGGCGGAATCTGAAAAAAACCATGAATTTTGAGGGCTTACGACATGCAAGCAGAAGATAGTGGTCCATTACGGACCACGCGCATTTCGTTTTTACCGGAACCCGGCCCGTTAGGGCCTCGCGGCAAACGCTTTTTTTAGGCGGGAAACGCCGAATATGGTATTTTCGGTCGAAATTCCGTTCGGTCGCCACACCGTTCGAGGAGGGCGTTTTTCATGAGCAAAACGAAGTTTTACTGGAGCATTTTTGTTGGCCTCGCGTTGCTTCTCGCGTTGGGATGCGGCGTTAGCGATGATGACGACGATGCGTCCGCTTCGCCGATCGACGACGACGAAACTGCGACGGACGACGATGACAACGACACGGCGCTCGATGACGACGATGATGATGATGACGACGACACCGCGCCCCCGCCACTTCCCGAACCGATCGACTTGGTCGATATGTTTACCGGCACCGGCGGTGTCGGGTACGGCGCGGCGCAACTCCACCCCGGCCCCCAAATGCCCAACGGCATGGTTCGTCCCGGCCCCGACACCTCCATCGGCACCGCGTACTACTTGCCGGCGTTCCATCACTACGCGGGCTATTGGTTCGAAGACAGCCACATTCGCGGCTTCAGCCAGAACCGGATGATCGGCACGGGCGATAGCGACTACGGCAACGTGCGACTCATGCCCGTGCTGGGTATGGATAACGATCTCGTGCGCGACAACGGGTACCTGGGGCTGAAGATTCCCGGCTCCGAAACGGCGGGCGTCGGGTACTACGCGGTGAAAGTCGGCCCGACCAACACCTCGGTCGAACTCACCTCCGGCCGATGGTCGACGCTTTATCGTTTCACCTACGACGCGGGCGCGGAAACTCCCTACCTCGTGCTCGACCTTGGCGGCTCGATTCGCCCGCACGATGTCAGCGACGCGGCGCTCAGTATCGATGTCGACGAGCAGGAAATCAGCGGCTCGTTTTGGCAGGCCGGCGAGTTCAGCGACGACTACGACGGCCTGGGTGTGTTCTTTGTCGCGCGCTTTTCGGAACCCTTCGCCGATTACGGAGCGTTCGACCCTGCCGGACGCACGCCGCAAAGCGAATCGGCCGCCGGAGACGACATCGGCGCGTATTTCGGTTTCGCGTTGACCGGCGACGAGCCTCTGCTGGTCAAAATCGGCCTTTCCTACATCAGCGTCGATCAAGCGCGCGCCAACTTGGAGGATGAAATCCCGGCCTTTGATTTCCCCGCGCTGGTCGCCAATAACCGTGACGCCTGGCGCGATCTTTTCGGCGTGGTCGAAGTGACCGGCGGCACGATCAAACAGCAACGGCTGTTTCATACCTTCCTATACCGCTCGTTCATCATGCCGACGCTCTTTACCGAGCAGGGCGGCGCATACATCGGCTTCGACGACGGCATTCATCAAGCCGAGGGCTTCACGTACTACACCGACATGTCGCTGTGGGATACTTTCCGCACGCTGCATCCGCTCATCACGTTGTTGGACCCCGGCCTGTCGCGTGATTTTGTCGTCTCTCTGCTGAAGATGGCCGAGCAGGGCGGTTACCTGCCGCGCTGGCCGCAAGGCAAGGGTTATACCGGCAGCATGATCGGCACGCACAGCGACAGCGTTATTGGCGAGGCGTACCTGAAGGGCATTACCGATTTCGACGTTGATTTCGCCTACGACGCGATGGTATTGCACGCCACCGAGCCCACGCCCCATGCGGGCCGCAGCGATCTCGAGCACTACCTGACCATCGGGTACTGCACCACCGACAACACCGGCCACTCGGTCTCGCGCACCTTGGAATACGCCTACGACGACCACTGCATCGCGGGCTTGGCTGCGGCACTGGGACACGAGGAAGATGCCGAAACCTTCGCCCAGCGCGCCACGAATTACGAAACTCTCTGGCACGCGCCGAGTGGGTACTTTCGCGGTCGCGACTCCGAGGGCAACTGGCGACGCGTCCTCCTGGCCTGGTATCCGTGGGGCGAAGACTACACCCAAGGCAGCGCGAGGCACTGGCGGTGGTTTGTCCCGCACGACGTGCCCGGCCTCGTTGCGCTATTCGGCGACGCCGCCGTTATGGTCGCCACACTCGACGAGTTTTTCGCCGAATCCGTGCGTGATCCCGTCGACGCCTTACCCAATCCCTATTACTGGCACGGTAACCAGCACGACTTGCAGGCCGCCTTCATGTTCAACGACGCCGGTCGACCCGACCTCACCCAGAAGTGGTCGCGGCATGTCCTGGAACACGAGTACTTCGT
This sequence comes from Candidatus Lernaella stagnicola, assembly GCA_030765525.1. NCBI lineage: Bacteria > Candidatus Lernaellota > Candidatus Lernaellaia > Candidatus Lernaellales > Candidatus Lernaellaceae > Candidatus Lernaella > Candidatus Lernaella stagnicola. The sequence goes on along the minus strand of JAVCCK010000023.1, from coordinate 133,143 downwards.
GGGTCCCGACGGCATCGCGGGCAACGAAGACGGCGGTACCTTGGCGGCCTGGTATGTATGGGCGGCGATCGGCTTGTTTCCGCTCAGCCCCTGCACGCCGGAGTACCAGATCGGCAGCCCGGTATTCGACGAAATCAGACTTCATTTGCCGGGCGGGGAGTTCATCATCACCGCCGAGAACAATTCGCCGGAGAATATCTACATTCAATCCGCGCGGCTAAACGGCGAGCCGCTCAACGAACCGCGTTTGGCCCACGAAACCATCGCCGGAGGTGGGACGCTCGAATTGGTCATGGGCCCCGAACCATCCGCGTGGGGCCGGTAGTCGGGTTCGACGCCTCCGACCGGAGTTGGTTATACTCGACGAACCACTTGCAGTGGGGAGAATCGTGATGAAACAAATCGTAAGTTGGATCGCATTGGCGATGCTTTTAGTCGCCGGCGTGGCGCACGCGGCGTGGATCGATCCCACGCTCGAAGAAGAATTGGCCGCGACTCCCGACAATGGGACCGTTCGTGCCTATGTGATGTTGCGGGACCGCGTCGACGTGCGGTCGCTCGCGGCGCAACTCACCACGGAGCAGGCGACCTTCGCGCGGCGGCACTATGAGGTGATTGCGGCGCTGCAGGAAAAAGCGGCCGCTACGCAGGCACCCTTGCTCGAAGCGGTCGCGGCGCGGCAGGCGGCCGGCGAGGTGGCGAAGCTGCGCGCGTTCTGGATCGACAACGCGCTGGCCGTGGAGGCAACGCCCGCCTTTTTCGATTGGCTGGCCGAACGCCCGGAGGTCGGCCGGATTTACTATGACTATCCGATCGAATTGATTCGGCCCGTACGCGAGTCGGCCGGTGACCCCACCGGATCCAAAGGCGTTGAGTTCGGCATCGAGTTCGCCCGCGCCCCCGAATTGTGGGCGCTGGGTATCGACGGTACGGGCGTCATCGCCGCCGACATGGACACCGGCGCGGACGGCTCGCACCCGGCCTTCGCGACGCGTTGGCGGGGTCTGGTGGCCGACCCGGCCGAATGCTGGTACGACCCGGCGCAGGGAACCGACTTCCCCTACGACAGCGGTCGCCACGGAACGCACACCCTGGGCACCATCACCGGCGGCGACGACGGCGAGAACCAAATCGGCATGGCGCCCGGCGCGTTGTGGATCGCCGCGGCGGTGGTCGACGTGCCCGGCGTGAGCATCTACACCGAAGCGGTGGCGGCGTTCGAATTCTTCGCCGACCCGGACGGCAACCCCGGCACGACCGATGACGTCCCCGCGGCGATCAACAATTCCTGGGGCATCAGCAACATGCCCTTCGGCGGATGCAAAGACGACTTCTGGGCGGCGATCGACACGGCCGAAGCGGCGGGTGTTGTGGTGGTGTTTGCGGCCGGCAACGAAGGCCCGTTCGCCCGTACGCTGCGCTCGCCGGCCGACCGCATCGAAACCGATTTCAACGTGTTCTCGGTCGGCGCCCTGCGGCAAAACGGGCAACGCATCGTAGGATTTTCCAGCCGCGGCCCCTCACGTTGCGACAGGGCGACGATCAAGCCCGAGGTGGTCGCGGTCGGCGAGGAAGTTCGTTCTTCGATCCCCGGCGGCGAGTACAGCTCGATGGACGGCACCTCCATGGCTTCGCCGCACGTGACCGGGGCGATGTGTCTACTGCGTCAGGCGTATCCGGATGCCACGGTCGACGAGTTGAAAATGGCGTTGTACTACTCGGCGGTCGACATGGGCGATCCGGGCGAAGACAACGACTACGGCATGGGCCGCATCGATTTGGTGGCGGCGTATGACTTCCTGATGGACCTGTGCGATCAGGACGGCGACGGGTACGACAAGCCCGATTGCGGCGGCGACGACTGCAACGATTTTGACGAGAACATCCATCCCGGCGCGACCGAAGTGTGCAACGGCATCGATGATAATTGCGACGACACCGTGCCCGACGACGAAATCGACCACGACGAAGACGGCGTGTTCGAATGCGCCGGCGACTGCGATCCGCAAGATCCCGACGTGCACCCCGGGCATCAGGAAATCTGCGACGGCAAAGACAACAATTGCGACGGCGACCTGCCCCAAGACGAACTCGACCAAGACGGCGACGGCCTGTTCTACTGCAACGGCGACTGCATGCCCTTTAACGAGGACGTGTACACCGGCGCTCCCGAATTGTGCGACGGCCTCGACAACAACTGCGACGAAAACGTCCCGGCGGACGAACTCGACGTCGATGAAGACGGCTTCGCCCCCTGCGCGGGAGACTGCAACGACGAGGACGAGGCGATTCATCCGGACGCGGAAGAGATCTGCGACGACGGCGTCGATAACAACTGCGACGAGTTGACCGACGAAGAAGATCCGGCTTGTCAGGAAGTCGACGACGACGACGATAACGATGACAACGACACCGTGCCGGTCGACGACGACGACAACAACGACGCCGCGGACGACGATGCGACCGATGACGACGATGATGACGACGACAGCGGCGGGTGCGCCTAATCGCTGAGCAAATCACGCGCCCCGGTCGGCAATGCAGGCGGTTGAACGGTTGTGGAAACGAAGGCCGATAAACGCCGGATGACAGGTCTATTCGACGCGGCACTCGCGACCGCGCCGGAGGATCAGTAGCGCATCACCCACGCCTCGCGGCGCATTTTCAGAAACTCGACCTCGAAGGCGAGCAGGCGGCCGTCGGGGCTGAAATTGGGGCCGCGACGATAGCCCAATTTTCGGGCCGGCAAACGTTGCAGGCCGGAACCGTCGAGCCGCACCTCGAACAGGTCGGTGACATAGTTCGTTTCCCCCCCGACCATCCCCAGCGGCGTGGCAATGGCCTCGCTTTTCGGCTTGTCCGGATTGATGAACACCCCCTCGAACACGAGTCGCTCGCCGTCCGGGTGAAACGCGAATTCATTGAAGCCGACGTACTGCTCGCCCTTGGAGAGCACGAGCCGTTGATCGCCGCCTTCCAGGTTCATCACGAACAAGGCGTTGTCGAAACTGTCGACGTCGTTGTGGGCGAGGTAGGCGATGCGGTCTCCCTTCGGCGTAAAGACCGGATTGCGGTAGACGCCGCCGGTGGTGAGGCATTTCGTGGTCCCGGTCGCCATGTCGTAGATGAAAATGTCGCCGGTGTAGGAAGCTCGGGTCGCCGCCGCCGCATCTTCGCGGTCGCTTACGTCCTTGGCTTGGAATGCCAAATACCGGCCGTTGGGCGAAAAAATCGGGTTCGACGCCGCTTGTCGCGTTATCAGTGACGGAGCGCCCGATCCCATGTCTTTGACGAACAGCCCACCGGCGATGTCTTCGAGGCGCGAGGTGGCCGGGTTGAAGCGGTATTCAGGCGGCTCGACGTAGGCGAGCTTCAAACGGCCGCCCTCGGAGGCGAAAGCGTATTCGCGCGTCTGGGCAATGCGCTGCGGTTCACCGCCGTCGGCGTTGGCAAAGAAAAGCGTGGAGGTGGACGTTTTCTCGTCGTAGTCCGCAAAGGCCAACGCGTCGCGCCCAGGGACCCAGAGGAAATCGCTTACGTTCCAGGAGTAGGTGAACGTCGCCACTTTGATGATTTCTCCCGTGGCCAGGTTCTTGACCATCAAAGCCGTGTCGCCGGGCGATTTGCCCGCCATCATGTCGACCATACCGAACAACGTGAATTTCGGCGTCTTGATAAACGCCACGCGGGTGCTGTCGGGCGAAAATTTCGGCAGCACGGCGTCGGCCTTCTCATACTGCGCCAGCGGATACATCGCGGGCCGCAACACGCGGTAGGCCACCCACCCGGCAGCGAGCAGCGCCAGCGCCAGGGCCGCATAACCGACCAGGCGCGTGTAGCGCCGCGTTTTCCACATCTCCAACTCGATACCGGCCGCCGAGGCGGAGGCGGTCGGGCCGCCGATCAAGATCTTGAGCTTCTGCTTCAAGTAGGAATTGTGGGGGTCGAGTTCGATGGCCTTTTCCAGGTTTTCCGCCGCTTTGTCTTGGAAGCCGATCTCCTGGTACGCGGCGCTTAGCTGCACGCGCAACGCCACCGACTGCGGATTGTTGCGGCGCTGCGCCTCCAAATCGCGCAAATGCATGGCGACCGTTTCGGGCAGTACGGCCAAGCGCGCCGCGAAGTCTTTCTGTTTTTCCTCGCGTTTGAGCTCGACGGGGGCTTTTGCGCCGCAGGCGTGACACAGCGGATCGCCGGCCAGCATGGGCGCACCACAGGATTGGCAAAGCAAACAATCATCGACCATAGCGCCCTCCCAGTGGACAAAGTCAGGTTACCGCACCCGGTGGCGAGGGAAAAGACGCGCACGGAAATCAGTTCGAATCAAAATATTAACATAGCATTTACAATTTTGCGGTCCCCACGACATCAAAGCTTTTCACGCGCGGCGCGCTCCGGGGCAGGGCCAACCCTCCAATCACCCTGGTCCGACTTCCATGAAATTCCGGAAAAACACAAAACGGCCGCCGGGATTCAGGTTTTCCCGGCCGCCGTTACTTGGCACCATCATCAGGCCGGCGGGAGCCCCGAGATCAGCGCGAAAACCACACAGATCAAAATCATCAGCCAAAGGCCGAATTCCGCGATGTCGCCCATGATAACCTCCTGGCTTTTTCCTCCCGCCGGTGCGGGGACTTTATTGAGGTACCCGTCAGATAATCGGTTGACCCGCTGACCAACCCTAAGCGTCGCAAACCCCGTGCCAACGCCGGGCCGGATCCGTCAAAGTGTTGTAATTATGGGCAAAAAACGAACGAAGGGAGGCCGTCGGGCGCCAGATTCTAATAATTATGATAGAAGTAAAGCCTACATGTGCATGAAAAATTGAGCGGAGCGCGGAAAAGTCAGCGCCCACCGTGCCGCCGACGGCTGTTTCGACTAAGCCGCTGGAACCTAGGGCAACGTGGCCGCCTCTCGTTCGGCCCGGCGGCGAAAGTCGTCCATATCGACGACCTTCTCACGCAGCCGCGCTTCTTCGGCGGCAAAACAAATCATGTGCGCTTCCAGGCAGTTTTTCGCGCTGGTGAGGATATCCTCGCCGTTCTGTTCGCGCACAGCACGAGCAAACTCCAGCAGAATCATCTCGTCGCCGCCGCCGTGGATGATGCCGTGATACGGGATGTTCTTGCGGCGCAGGCGTCCCGGCTGGTAGGTGCGCAGTTCCAGCTTGCCGGAGAAATCCGCCGACCGCAGTTCACCGGCCGTGCCGTGCAGGTTGAGCGATCGCTCCCACATCAGGCTGAAGCCGTTGAGTTGGAACGAAGCCGTCACTTCGTTGGCGAACTCGATGCTTACGGTTTGGTGATCGACCACATCGTTGTCGGCCCGAAACACGCACGCGCCGTTGGTCGTATCGCGCAGGTTCTGCGTCACTTTTTCGCGCGACACGTCGTGCGATATCACTGAAGCCAGCGTGCGAAAACGAGGCTCGCGAATCACGTCCCATGCGGCTTGCGGGGACATCCCGGTCAGTAACCGCCACGGGAAATCGGGACGCCCCGGGTCGACGAACTGCTTGTATGCGTTGAACAAGCAAGTGTCGAAAACCGGGCAGCCGTCCAGGCATTTCTCCGGCGCGCCTTCCGGCGCGTTGTCGGCGTTGAAGTACGACAACTTGCCGAAGGATGCAACCTTTTTGGCCGGTGCGCCGGCGAACCATGCGACCAGGTCGAGGTCGTGCACGCCCTTGGCCATCACGAAAGAGTGTGAGTCGCTCGCTCGGTGATGTATGCCGCGCACGTATGACATGATGAAATGCCAATAGCCGACGTTTTCCGCGCAGTCGATGCTCATCAATCGGCCGACATCGCCGTTGTCAAAATGCCGCCGCATCTGGCTATAGATTTTGTTGTGCCGACTTTGTAGCGACACCACCAGCACGCGCCCGAGCCGCTCGGCCTCGGTCGTCAGGTGTACGGCATGAGCGGGCGTGAGCGCCATGGGTTTTTCGAGGAAAACGTCGTACCCGGCCTGCAGCAGTGCCAGCGTCGATTCGTAATGCATGCGGCAAGGCAGGGCGTTGATCGCGGCGTTGGCCAGCGGCTTCCCGCCCGCCAGGTCGCGCCAATCGCCGACGGCCTTTTCGGGCGCGATATTGTAGCGACGCATGACGGTCTCGCGTCGGTCATCGTCCGCTTCGGCCACGCCGGTGATGGCCATCACGTCGCCGTGGCGACGGACCAAAGTACCCAGATTGAGTTCGCCCCGCGCGCCCGCGCCGACCAGAACCATGGAAATGGGTGCATGCTTAGCCATAGGGATGTTCCTTTGAAAAACACGAGAAAAAATACATCTTCGTCTTATACCTACTTGGCTTGATGCGCAAACGACCTATGGATGGACCTGGCAAGCGAATCCATTGGTTGACTTTGCTGAAATGCTTTGTGTACTCTCACGAGCGAGTTTATCCCAATTATCATTAAGTCAGCTGCGAAGCTGCGGAACCCGTAATTATGCAGGGGAGGAGTTTGGTATGGATTGTCTGAAGAGAAATATTGGCCGGCGATTGGTTTTCGTCGCCTTTGGTATCGCGTTGATCGTAGCCGTAGTCGCGGCGTGCGGTCCGTCGATGCATTCCAGTTCATTTTATGTCTATGTCACGAAAAAATCGATTGCCGTGGGTAGTGCTAACACCGACCCCGAAATCACCGCCACGGCACGTTATAAGGAAATTATCCCCGAAACGCGCTCCATAGCGTATCGTCCGCCCGATAGCTGTTTCGACCAATCCGCCAGCGCCGCCACCGGCAAGGCTTCGGTACAAGCGCAGATTCTTACGACCTCCTGCGGCGTATGGTTGGCCGAATTGGAGCGAGCGCTCGCCCGTAACGGTTTCGAAGTAACTTCGTGGCAGACGCTTATCGGCAACATGGGTGGCGCGAAGATTTCCGGCGACACGGTTATTTCGCGTGCCAAAGAACTAGGCGTCGAAGTGTTGATGATGATCAACTCCCTCGATGTCGGGCGGGTTAATCTCGACTCTCGCTATTCGACCAACATCCGTTTTTACGAGTCGAACAAAAAAGGCGTTCGCAAGGATCCGCTGCCGCTCGATCCGGCTCGACAACGAGCCTTGCTTGCCGGCATTCCCGGCGGGGCAGGTGTGCCCTATCGCGCTATTTCCGCCACGGTCGACGTAACCGCCATCGACCTGAAGACCAATCAGGCCGTATGGTTTTTCCGGCAAACGATCTCCGAGGAAGTCAAACGCGAGTACGCCTTCGAGGGTCTGTTCCTTTGCATGGAGCAGAGTTATAGAGGGGCGCCGACTTCCCGCACCTGCAACCGACGTATCCCGGTCGGAAGGAAGGATATCGAGCAATCCATGTCGGAAATCTCCACCCAGGGCCAGTCAACCGGTGGTGCGGTCAACCCCGACCAAAACGAAAAATACAAGATGATCAAAGGAGTTGTGAAAAACCTGTCCGACGAATTCGCCCGCGGCCGGCGGCAGTAAGTACAGAAACCAGCCAACTACGAGTACGCCCCGAAGCGCCGAAAGCGTTTCGGGGCTTTTTCGTTTAATCGCCTGCGCAGCGGAAGCCGGTGGTGGGGTCGGTGAGCACCGAATTCGTATCCGACCCAAAATGGCGATCCGACGCCCGTAACCGCCCGGCCGGGTCAGTCCAACCGCCGCCGCGTAAGACTCGTCCCAATCCGGCGACGGGACCTTGCGGATCCTCACCGGGGCTCGAACGGTAGAATCCCGAGTGGTAATAATCGCCGCACCACTCGGCGACGTTACCGGCCATGTCGTACAAACCCGACAAGGTTTTTCCCTTCGGCTTTTTGCCCACCGGCCAGGTTTTGTCGCGGAAACACCCGGCCCAGTCCTCATTCATCACGGCGCGGTCGCACGTCGCCGGCGCGTTGCCCCAGGCGTAAATGTTGTCGGAGTTCGCATCGCGCGCCGCGCGTTCCCACTCGGCCTCGGTGGGCAGTCGCTTGCCGCGCCACTTGCAGTATTGCTCCGCCGCGTACCAGTTGACGCAATTCATCGGGTGGGTCATGCGGTCGTCGCGCCCGTAATTGCATTGCGGTTGATCGGTGACGATCACGAAGTTTTCGTTACAGCCCTTGGCGTGCACACAAGCCTCGAATTGCGCGACGGTCACTTCGTACGCGTCCATATGGAAGGACGAAACGGTAACGTAGTGTGGTGGGCTCTCGTCCGCTTCGCACAAAGGATCGCCCTGCGTGCAGCCCATGCGGTACGTGCCGCCCGGCACGAGCACCATGTTCTCGCGATCTTTTAGGTAGCGCAGCCACTGTTCCACCTGCGGGCGGCATTCGCGATCGTCGGGACGATCCTTCAAAAACTGCTCGAACACAGCCTTTTTAGCCGGCCCCGGGATCGACTCATCGCCGTGGATTTCGGCCATCGTGGCGCAATCGTTCGTCACGCGGGTGTGGGTCTTTTCGTATTCCCGCGTTTTTTCCACGAGCAACGCCCGATAACCCGACGCTTCGGATTGCAGTGTCACCGATTCCCGGATTTCCCGACCCGCCGCCGGCGTGACGACCACCTCCACGACCTGCTCGCCGCGGCCCATCGTGATGATGCACGACATCTCTTTAGCGATTTGCGAGCCGGTGAAGGTTTTTTGCACCTTGCCGTTGCGGAACACTGCGACGCTTTGCGCGGCGTCCGGGCTGATGCCTTGCAGATTCCAGGCAACCGTCACTTCCTCGGTATCGATCACCGCGCCCGCTTCCGGCGCGACGATCACGACCTTCGCCCCGCTTGCCCGGCCCGTTTGGGAACCCGACGGCTCCACTCCGGCCCAAACCTGCCATACGAACGCGAGCGCGAACGCCGCCGCGACGCTCCCAAAACGAATCCAACGAATTCTTGTATCCATGGTTTGCTTCTATTCCTTCTTTTCCAGGTTTTGGGCGGCTTTAAAGGCCTTCGCCAGTGTTGCGGTGTACCCGCAGCCAAGTCGCATGAAAGGATTAGGCCAAGATTGAGTCGTCCGCATCAAAGAACTACTCTGAAGAATGAATATCGCCACGTTTCCTCGACCACATTCTTCACTGAATCGTCCCGAGTCCTTCCAACAAGGCAGAGACGGCAGATTAAAAGTAACCGAATATCCTCCATCCCTTGGCGAAATGACGCCTTCGACCGTTTCGCCCGATTCGGGCGTAAGTTTCACGAGGCAGCCGTTTTGCTCGAGTGAAAAACGTTGTTTGCCGTCATACATACGAGTTACCAGTGGATACTCTCGGCCGTTATATTCCCCCGGCGACGTATCTTGTAACTTGAAAACGAAGCTCCACGCCCCCTCCAAATTGACGGTTTGGCCTTCGCATTGACACCTGGGGTCCGGCGTGGGTTCGGGGGCCGGCTTTTCCGTGGCGCCCAGAATCGCCAGGTAGTTTCGCGCTTTGGCGGCGTAGGGCGAGTCGGGGTACAGGGCGATCAACCCCTCGAAGCCTTTGACGGCTTGCTCGCGCTTGCCTTCTTCCACCAAGGCGGTCGCCTTTTCGAATAGTTTCTGCGCCGGGTCGGCGGCGTGATAGGTTTTCTTCTTGACCGGTTTCGGGGTTGGCGTTTCCGGCTCCACACCGGCGACGGCCATCCCTACGGCGGCGCCCAAAAAGGCCACGAACAAGATGAAAATCGGCCAAACGGCGCGAAGCTTGGATCTGGGCACGACGTTTCCCCCTACTTCTATTTTCCCTTGGTCGCTTGCGGAACATTGAACGCGGCCGACAACCGGTAGTTCCCCGTTTCACGGTCCACCGCCGGCGGCCTCGGGTACTGCACCGTTTTCAAGCCTTTGCAGATGCACGAACCGATCGCCACGTTGTTGTCGGGCACGTTGGCGAGCACGCATTCGTCAAGTTGCCCCGCTGCGTCGATGGACATCAACAGCCTCGTGCGATACAACGCCGGTTCCTCCTCGCCCTTCTTCACGTAACAATTCTTGACGACGCTCCGAAAACCGACGACCGTCTTGAGGATCTCGAAATCGTACGCCACCGGCGCCACATCGATCGTTTCGATGCGGCCGTCCCGCGCGACGGTGAGCCCTCTGCTCCGATTCTGTTCCTCCAAGTACAACGACGTCGGATTTCCTCCTTCGTTGAACGCCTGGCCCGCCGCCGCCAAGAGCACGTCACCGGCCTTGAGTCCGAGCTTTGCGGCCGGACTTTCGGGAAAGACGGTTTTGATCGTTCGGCCGACGCCAGGCGGCAGCGGTAGCCCATCGTCGATGGACTCGCGCATTTCCCAGGTTAAACCCAGGAGTAGGTCTTCCATTTTTTCGAGTATCTCATCGGCGAAATTGCGCCGCGCGTAAAACTCCGGTGCTTGGATTAATTTGGCCAATACGGTCGTAGGCGTCCCATCACGCAGCAGGGAAATCGAAACCCGCTCGCCCACCGGCAACGCGGCCTCCAGCACGGCCAAATCCGCCGCCGAGGACAGCGCTACACCCGAGACTTCGGTAATGATATCGCCGGGCCGCACCCCGGCTTCGGCCGCGCCGCCGGAAGCGAAAATCGCCGCCACCGCGATTCCATGCCCGGCTTCATCCGGTCCGGGAATGACGCCGAGCCAACTGTTGAGCCATAGCGCGCAGCGAAAACCGACATCCTGCGCCACAACGCCGCCGTTGACCCGATACCGCCACGAAGACCGCAGCGTTTTCGCTGTCGATTGCCAGCCGCCACCGCGCACGTGCCCATTGTCGGTCCATTCGTACACGTTGCCCGACATGTCCGACAAACCCGATGCGGTGTCGCCCGCCCGCGCTTGGCCCGCCGGAGCCGTGCCGTCGCCGCAACCTTTCATGCGCGCCAGCGAGCACGACGGCAACCCGTTGCCCCACGGATACACATAGCCGTTCGGCCCCCGCGCCGCCGCTTCCCAATGGTTGTCCGAAGGCAATTTCCAGCCGCGGCTTTCGCAATACTGCCGCGCTTGCTCAAGCGTCACGCAGTTCATGGGGTGGCTTTCACGCTCCCCTTTTGCGACGAGCCAGTTGCACTTCTCCCGACCCATCGCCGCCTTGCTCGGCGCCGTACAGCGTCCACCTTCCACGCACGCCCGGTATTCACCCACCGTAACCTCGCGCCGCTGGATCGCGAACGCCGGGAGAAACACAAACGGCGTCTCCGACGGCTCTTTGCAGAACGAATCGATGCCTATCGTGCAGCCCAAGCGGCATACCCCAGCGTCAACCGTTACCATGTCGGCTGGGACTTGCACCGTCGGCATCTGCAACTGGGAGCTAGTTGGCGTCGCCACCGTCTTTCCCGCGTTGGACGGAAACAGCTTCTCGCGCCCGAACACGAACGCCAGCACGGCCACCGCAATCACCGCCGCCGCGAAAAGCGCTTTTGGGACCCACCGGCGCGGCTTCCGGGGCGCGGATTCGGTTGGCACTTCAACTTCTATGGATTGCGTGGTTCGCGCCCGGGTTACGACGCGGGTGCCTTCGTTGTCGGGAACCCCGGTATCGGCGGGCAGCGCGGTATCGTCGCCAAAATCCGGTATCGCCAGATAAGTGCGCGTGCGGCTGGAGGTTGGACACTTTTCGCAGGCGGCCCAGAGCGCGCGTCCCAATTCGTCGGCCGAGGCGAAGCGCAACGCCGGGTCCTTGGCCAGCCCCTTGAGCAGGGCGCGGTTGACCTCATCCGGAACGCGCGGCAGTGGCTCGGGCATGACCTCGCAAACCAAATGCCGCAGTTCCATGGCGTGAATCCACGGATGCTCGCCCCCGAGGCATTCGTACAGCGTCATCGCCAACGCGTAGACATCCGACTGCACCGTGGGCTTGGCGCCCATGTACACTTCCGGCGCCAGATACAGCGGGGTGCCCGAAAGGTGCTGGCCGGTCAGCTTTGTAAGCTGCATGCGCAATTGCATCGCCAAGCCGAAGTCGGTGATTTTCAGCACTTCTTCCGGCCCGTGGATCATCAAATTCGCCGGCTTGATGTCGCGGTGCAAAATCCCCTTGCGGTGCGCGTAGGCCATCCCGGCGCAGGCTTGCGCGCCCCACGATAGGATCGAGCGCAATTCCAGAGGCCCTTTCACCTTGTTAAGCATCGATGAAAAAGTCGGACCGTCGATGTACTCCATCACGATAAACGCCAGTTCGCCTTCGGTTTCGAAGCCGCTGACCGCCACGATGTTCTCGTGATGCAAATCCATTGTCAGCAGCGCCTCGCGACGAAAGCGATCCACCGCTTCGGGTTGTTGCGCGAACTCCTGCGGCAATACTTTGAGCGCCACGTGTCGTTGCAGCATGCGGTCCGTGGCCAGATACACCACGCCCATGCCGCCGCGACCCAGCAGTTTTTCCACTTCGTACTTGTCGCGTAAAACCTGCCCCTCGGTCAGGCGCTCGACGGTCAGCCCGGCGGTCGTGCGGCCGCGTTGGCTGCCGGCCGGCATCGGCGTCGCAGGCGCTTCGGCGAGTAAGCGATCAAACTCCGTTTGGGTGATCTCTCCCGCGGCCAGGCGGCGTTCCAATTCGCTTCTGATTCTTGGATCCATGGTGCCCGCTTATTGAGTAGTTGCTGCCTAAGAAATCATCCAATAAAACCCGCACCCCAACGGTCGTTGACGTTACGACAATGCCAAGGTATAGGATATTCTAATAGATATCATCTTCATTGGTAAAACATCAAGCGAGCGAGATGAAGAATTTGATCGCGGCCGGCCGGTCGTGTGGATGGAGCACGGGGTACATTCCAAACAGCGAATGTAGCAGGATTTGATCGGGCAAACGGAGGCTATCCATGGCTAAGTATTCAGAAGAAGAGTATCAGTTTGCGCAGGAAATATTCGCCCAGGAACTTCAAATGAGCGTCGGCCAACCCGAGTCTCTGGACCCGTTTCTCGATCAACTGAGCTCCACGTTATCCACCGCGAATAATGCGGAACTGAGCCTCGCCGGCGTTCTGCAAGAGGCTGCCGGAACGGCCAATTCCCTCAAGGTCGCCCGTACGGCCGACGGTGGTTTTTTCGTTCATGGCATTCAATTCAAGGATGAAACCATTGAGTTCAAGGCCGAAGTCGACGACACCCTCGGCGGCGTATCACTGACCGACGGCCATATCTCCCAAGGCAAGGAAGCCGACACGAACCTCGGTGCCGACGCGCACGGTGAGGTTAGCCTCGGGGGAGTGAGTTACCGCGGCATGTATATCGGGCAGGACGGCAGCATCACCGAAGCGGAGGCATATTACGAAGCGCCCAGCGTTAAGGCGGGAGCCAACGTCGAAGTCGATTTGGCCGACCCGGTAAACTCCGGGAAAATGGAGATATACGCGAAAGCCAGCGCGGGCAAAATCGGCACGAGAATCACTCACGCCACAGACATTGACGAAAACGGAAACCAGGTTAGTGGCACGGTCGATGGTAGTGTTGAAGTTGCCGCCGAGGCGAAAGTCAAATTAGGGGCTGACGGCCCGGAAGTTGTCGGCAAGGCCGGAATTATCCCCGATGTCGAAGTTGAAACTGAAACCAAACACTACGATACGACGCAGGAAGGCCGCCAGAAAACGGGCGAGTACCTGCAGGATCATCAGCAAGCCGACAACATCGATATGCCGAAACCGGCCGACGAAATGCAAGGAGCGACGCTCGATCAAGACGGCATAAAGGCGCAAATATTAGAGGGTATGGCGCAAGACGCCATGGACCACCCGCAGAAGGATTCCGAGCCGGCGGCCGCCGATAAGACCGAGGGGCCCAAGTTGCCACCCTTACCCGCCGATGCCGTTCAAAGCCAATATCCCCAATACTCGGATGTACCGAAACCCGACGAACAGGATCACGGCGGCAGCGAAGCTCCCGACACCAGCGCCGATCTTCACGCCCAATCGGAGCAGATGGACGACGTTCTCACCGACATGAAGGGCAAGCAGGAAGTAGCGGGGGAAATCGTCAGCGACGTCGAGCAAAAAGCAGCCGATGTTCATGCGGGCGTGGACGACGGCCGGGTGCAGGCCGACGAGATGGACGGCATCAAGGACGACATCGATGCCGGGGTGGCCGATGCGCAGGCGGGCGTGGACGACGGCCGGGTGCAGGCCGGCGAGATGGACGGCATCAAAGGCGACATCGAAGCCGGGGTGGGCGATGCGCAGGCGGGCGTGGACGACGGCCGGGTGCAGGCCGACGAGATGGACGGCATCAAAGGCGACATCGAAGCTGGGGTGGGCGATGCGCAGGCGGGCGTGGACGACGGCCGGTCGCAGGCGGACGAGATGGACGGCATCAAGGGCGACATCGATGCCGGGGTGGCCGATGCGCAGGCGGGCGTGGACGACGGCCGGTCGCAGGCGGACGAGATGGACGGCATCAAAGGCGACATCGATGCCGGGGTGGCCGATGTGCAGGCGGGCGTGGACGACGGCCGGGTGCAGGTCGACGAGATGGACGGCATCAAAGGCGACATCGAAGCCGGGTTGGATGAGATTCAGACGGGCGTCGACGACGGACAGTCGATGCGCGACGAGATGGACGGCATGCGTGACGAGACCGGCGATGCACGTGACGAAATCGCCGACCGGCTGGACGAATCACAAGACGACCGCGACGATATCGCCGACCGGGCGGATGAATCGCAAGACGATCGCGACGAAATCGCCGACCGGCTGGACGAATCACAAGACGACCGCGACGATATCGCCGACCGGCTGGACGAATCACAAGACGACCGTGACGAGGTCGCCGACCGGCTGGACGAATCGCAAGACGATCGCGACGAGGTCGCCGACCGGTTGGATGAATCGCAAGACGATCGCGACGAGATTGGCGACCGATTGGATGAATCGCAAGACGATCGGGACGAGATTGCCGACCAACTCGACGAATCGCAGGACGATCGCGGCGATATCGGCGACCTCAAAGACGAGTCTCGGGACGACCGGGAAGAAACCGGCGATCTAAAAGAGGAAACCCGCGGCGATCGGGAAGAAACCGGCGACCTAAAGGAGGAAGCCCGCGGCGACCGGGAAGAAACCGGCGATCTAAAAGAGGAAACCCGCGAGGACCGCACCGAAACCGGCGACTTGAAAGAGGAAACCCGCGAGGACCGCACCGAAACCGGCGACTTGAAAGGGGAAACCCGCGAGGACCGCTCCGAAACCGGCGACTTGAAGGAGGAAACCCGCGACGACCGCTCGGAAACGGGCGACCTCAAAGACGAGACTCGCGATGACCGGGGCGAAGCCGCCGATCTCAAAGACGAAACTCGCGATGACCGGGGCGAAGCCGCCGATCTCAAAGACGAGACTCGCGATGACCGGGGCGAAGCCGCCGATCTCAAAGACGAAACTCGCGAGGACCGGATCGAAACCGGCGATCTAAAAGATGAAACCAGGGATGACCGCACAGAAACGGGTGACCTCAAAGACGAAACCCGCGGTGATCGTGAGGAAACCGGCGATCTA
Source organism: Candidatus Lernaella stagnicola (assembly GCA_030765525.1). NCBI lineage: Bacteria > Candidatus Lernaellota > Candidatus Lernaellaia > Candidatus Lernaellales > Candidatus Lernaellaceae > Candidatus Lernaella > Candidatus Lernaella stagnicola. The sequence goes on along the minus strand of JAVCCK010000023.1, from coordinate 117,729 downwards.
AAGGATGAGTCCAAAGAAGACCGCGAACAAACCGACCAACTCAAAGACGAAACCAAAGAAGATCGGGAAGAGACCGGCGAACTCAAGGAGGAAGCCGAAAAAGACCGCGAGCAAACCCAAGAGGAACGCGATCAAGCCGAGGAGGCGCGCGAGCAAGCCGAACGGGAGAAGGATCAGGCTGAAGAGGCCAGGCAACAGGCCGAGCAGGAATTGGCCGACGCGGAATCCGCGCGCGGCCAAGCCGAAGCCGAACTCGAAGCGGCCCGCGCCGCGCGCACCGAAGCCGAAGCAGAAGCGCAAATGGCCCAACAAGCCGCCTCCGACGCTTCCGATGCCTTGGCCGACGCCGCGTCATCGCGCGCCGACGCCGAATCGGAAGCTTCGGCCGCCGAAGCCGCCGCCGCGGAAGCTGAAGCCGCCGCCGCCGCCGCGCAGGCCGCCGCCGAAGCCGCGTGTGCCGCTGCCGCCCGCGCCCAGGCATGCGCCGCCGCCGCTGCCGCGGCTGGTTCCGGCGGTTCGGATTCGGGCGACTCCGGTTCAGATCCCGATTTCTAGGCGATTATGCCTGTCACGGTCGTTGTTTGCGGAAAGCGAGCAGGGTCGACATGATACGCAAGAGGGATAAGCAACCATGATTCGAACGCACGATCCCATCTCCGAATTCATCCTGATGACCAAGTACGCCAACGAGCCGCTGTGGTCGGATGAGCGGCGACAGGCGTTCGGGCTGCTCTACGGCCGAGCCTTGGAGATGCGCCGCGAGGAAAGCCCCGATTGGCTCGCTCTGTACCGCGAAGCCATTGAACTGGTTCACGGCGCGATGGACGAGCTGGAAAATGAATCGGCCCGCCTTGCGACCGAAGTTTCCAGTCTAACCGGCGCGCAACTGCAGGAATCCCGCGCTCAGTCGCGCGACGTCGATGTTCTGCTCCGGCAGATGAAAAGCGAAATCGACAAATCCATCAACTATTGGAGCGGGAATCGCGGCCGTCTGGCCAAACAAGAAGAGCAAATTATCAACGCCTTTGCCGGCGCTTTCGACGAATTCACGCTGGAGGAAATACGCCGCGGCGGCGTGACGGAGTTGACGCTGCCTGCGGAATTGAAGGACCGCATTCAGCAGTACTTCGACGAGATAATGGCGCATTGGCAATCGCAGGTTCGGGAAGACTTGCCGCGCTTCGTACCCGGTGAGTCGCCCGCGTTGATGCGTAAAATCGACCGGCTGGCCAACCAAAACGAGGCTACCGCGTTTGATTTCGAACTCGTCACCACGTTGCCGAGCAAACCACAATTGCAGTTGGATACACTGCGCACCGAAATCAAGGCCCCCAAGATGCTCGGGCAGGTGTTCCGCTCAGTCCGCCAGGCGATGATCGGCATCAGCATCATCGTCGGCCCCTATGTTGCCGCCGGCAGTTATTTCGCTCTTTCGGGAACCAGTATGACGTTGCCGCGGAAGCTGCTGATGGCCGGACTACTACCTGTCATCGTATTCTTCGTCATTCTTTGGGCCAGAAGTCAGAAACAAGAAGCCATCAAAAAAATGACCGATGCCGAACACGCACGGCTAAAAAACGATCTGCGCCGCCACATCGGCACGCTGCTGTCGAGTTTCCGTGGCCATCTGGAACGGCTCGTGCTGACTTATTTCATGGATGAATCACGCCGCTTCGCGCACTGGGGAGATGACATCCAAAAGCAGGTCCGCCGCAAGACGACTGCCGAGGCGGCACAGATCCAAGCGGAGACCAAAGCGCGACAAATGGAATTGAATCAGAAGCTGAACCGCGTGCGGTCGGTGGGCAGCTTGATGAGCCAGCGGGTCGCGCCGGCTTTGGAATTGCGCGCCCAGGAATTGGAACACGAACAAACGACCAGATAACGAAAACCCACCATTGTCCGCGAATTTTGGCTTCATGATATAAAGCCCGTGTAACCAGCACGTTTATATGAAAAACATGGGCCACGCCTGGGCGAGCCGAAGGAAGTCGTGGCACGAAACGCGAAAAGGTGGGGTCGGGCCGTGAGGAAAAGCCGCAAAATCGCTCTTGGCGTCGTCTTCGCGTTGGTCGCTGTGTTGAGTGTCGTGGCCGCCACGGCCGCCTACATGCTTTTGCACCGCGTGGAAGGAAGCTACTTTGTTTCAGACGGCATCCGCCTGCATTACACGGAAGAAGGCGAGGGCCCGCCGGTAATCCTCTTGCACGGCTTCGCAGTCAACGCAGATCTCAATTGGCGGTTGTCCGGTATTTCGCCTCGGCTCGCCAAGGAATTTCACGTGGTTGCCTTGGACTTACGCGGTCACGGCCTGAGCGACAAACCCCGCACCGCCGCCGCCTATGGAATGCAATTAGTCGAAGACGTACTGCGCCTGATGGATTTATTGGATATCGAGCGAGCCCACGTGGTTGGTTATTCTTTGGGCGGTTTTGTCGCGTTGAAGCTGGCTACCACCCATCCCGAGCGTCTGCTTTCGGTCGCGGTGTTGGGCGCTGGCTGGGAGAATCCCGAGGCCAGCCACTTCTTGGGGGAACTGGACCGATTTGCCGCGGCTCTCCAGTCCGGAAAGGCGGTGGGGCCGATCGCCCAGGCCTTCGGCGAAGACCGCCGGCCGAGCTTGGTCCATCGAACCTGGGTGAAACTGATGACCGGCTACCTGGCCGATAAAGACGCGATGGTGGCGTTGATCGGCAGTTTGACGGAGCTGGCCGTAAGCGAAGCGCACTTGCGGAGCATCCAAGTGCCCATATGCGGCATCGTCGGGGGAGAAGACATCCTGCGCCCCGGCGCCGAAGCGATGGTTGGGCGGGTACCCAAATATGATTTGACGGTTATCGCCGGCGCCGACCACGTCCGTGCCCCAACCCGGCCGGAGTTTCAGGAAACCCTGGTCGCATTTTTGCGTCGAAACAAACCCCAAAAATAGCGCTCGTCACCCAAGGCAACCGGCCGCCAACTTTTTTCCTTGTGTTGACATTCGTTCGCGGTTGTCCTTCAATGAGAAAATATAGACATCTAGGTTCAGCCGAAAAAAGGACGTTTGCATTGCTCTTGGGGAGGGTTTCGCTATGCAAAGGCTTCGTTATTTCCTGTTAACCGCGGTTTTGGTTTCCTTTCTATTCGCGTTTGCGATCGTCGGAGCTTGCGGCGACGACGATGACGACGACAACGATGTCGACGCCGACGACGACGCCACCGACGATGACGCCACCGACGACGATGCCACCGACGATGACGCCACCGACGACGACACGGCCGCCGACGATGACACCGGCGGCGATGACGACACCGGCGGCGACGACGATACCGGCGGCGACGACGATACCGGCGGCGACGATGACACCGGCGGCGACGATGATGACGACGATGACGACGATACCCCCACCAACCAACAACAGGTTCTGGATAACGGCGATTTCGAGACCGGCGAAATCGCACCCTGGGTCGGCGACTGGGAAGGTGGCATCGTGTACGGACGCGACGACATAATCCCGCACGGCGGCGACTTTGCCTGCTGGCTGGGCGGCCGCAAAGATATCACCGAATGGATTGGCCAACTTTTCCCGACACCCGCCGGTCTGATGGCCGCGCGCCTCGCGTTTTGGAACAAGCCTTTCAGCGTGGGATCGCCCACCGACGGCGGCCTTACCGTGCGCCTGAAAGATTCGCTTAACACGCAGACGTTGGCGGTGTTGTACGAACAACCGTTCGAAGACTACGTGTTCATGAGTAGCTTTGAATACATCGTCATCGATCTGACGCCGGAGCAAATCGACGCCATCGCGGGACAGCAAATCGTTCTGCACTTCGAAATGAGATCGTATGGCGGCAACTGGATGTCCAACCTAAATAACGTTGTCGACGACGTCGAATTCACATTGGGCTGGTAAACAGCACCGCAAAGGAGCTGGGACGATGAAACGATCAAAATTCGGTCTCTGGCTTGTCGTGATACTCGCGCTTTTCGCGCTGATCGGCTGTTCCGATGGCGGCGATGACGACGACAACGACGCGGCCGCCGATGACGACGCCGCAGCCGGCGATGATGACGCCGCCGACGACGACACCGCGTCCGACGACGACGACACGGCGGGCGACGACGACACCGCGTGTCCCGATGCCGACAGCGACGGATTTACCGACGAAGCGTGCGGCGGCGAGGACTGTGACGACGGCAACGATGCGATCTATCCGGGCGCGGAGGAAATCTGCGGCGACGGCATCGACCAAGACTGCGATACCGTGGCGGACGACGGCTGCGACATTTGGCACATCGATACGATTCTCGACGAATTCCCGGCCGGTGCTAACTCGCGCTTCTATTCGCTGGCCTACGACGCCGATGGTGCACCGTTGGTCGCGTTCTACAAGCCGATGGAGCAAAACCTGTCCTTCGCCACGCGGCAGGGGCCGGGCAAAGCATGGCAGCAAACCATAATCGACGGCGCTGGTGATCCGGGGCGTTACGCGAACATCAACGTGGCCGCCGACGGACGTATCGGCATCGCCTACTATGCCAAGACCGATGGCGACATTCGCGCTGCCTTCAAGGAACCCGGCGGCAGTTGGACCACGATGACGATCGACGATCAGGGCGACGTGGGCATGTACGCCAAGATGCTCTTCAACAAAAACGACGAGGCGGAAATCTATTGCTATAAGAAGAACGCGTATTACCTCAGCCACTACAGTGAAGACAACGGCTGGTACCTCGACAAGGTCTTTGATTCCGGGGGCGCCGGCGGTTTCGGTTACGCCTTCGACACCAAGATGAACACCCTCGGCTTCCCGGTTTTCGCCTGGCCCGATTGGGATTCCGAACCGCCCACCGGCAAGGATATGGGCTACGACGCGATGTACATCGGCTGGTACCATCCCTTCTACGGCTGGAATTACAATCAGCTCTACTGGGGTAACGAGCTTGAGTTGCAGAAGGAATTCGTCGCGGTCACCTGGACGATCGACGAGATGTTGAAGGGCTTTTTCATCACCGAGGGCGTGCCGATACTCATGGTCGCCGAATGGGGCGGCAGCTATTGGGGCTACTACGATCTGCCCGATTTCAACGTCGCGCCCGCCGGCCCGGTTACCGCCGACACTGCTTCGGACGGGACGATTTGGATCGGCTATACGAACGCGCTGACCGGCTCTCCGCGGGTGGCGTGGGAAACCAACAATATCTTGTGGCGTTTCGAGGATGTCTTCGAAGGCGATCAGTTCGGCGGCAACGTGTACCTGAAAGTTGCGCCGAACGATATGCCGACCATGTTGTTCTTCGATCACACCCAGGGCGCGCTGCGCTACGCTCGGTTGGAACGTATTCCTGAAGTCGACTGACTGAAGGGAAGAAAGGAATTAGCAATGAAAGGGTACACCTTTGTTCTGGCCATCCTCGTCGTGCTGCTGGCCGCGGCGCCGGCCGTGGCGGAATACGGATCCTGGACGGTGAAGCACACCGAAGCCGAATACAACCAGGCGTTGATCAGCGTATCGGCGCCCGATGCCGACACGGCTTTTATGGTCGGCGGCTGGACGAATCACCTCGACACGTACAAGTTCATCTTCCGCACCACCGACGGCGGCGCGACCATGGAATCGATCTACGAGGTCGTGTTGAATATGACGCCGGAAACCATGTGCGAAATGATTCGTATCACCGAAGCGCGCACTTGGGTGACAATGCTTACGCCTGAGTTCGGTTTATTCGGCGGCTCGGGCATCAATCCCGATTGCCCCGGTCAATTCAAGCCCGATCCCATCTCGCAAATGGCCTGCATGATTGCGTGCTCCGCCACCTTGCAGCCGAATATTTGGTACACCGACGACGGCGGCGAGACCTTCCAAATGGCCGACACGCCGCCCGACGACGGTTTCGGCACGGTGCAGCACATCTTTATGCTCGACGAGACCCAGGGCTTCGCGGGCGGATTGGACAGCTACTTCATCAAGACCACGGACGGCGGTTACACGTGGGAAACCATGCCGCCGCTCTACGCTGGCGAGATGTATATCAACTACATTCATTTCCTCAACGAGAACGAGGGCTGGCTGGCGATCGGCCAGTGGCAGGAAGATGAACCCGAAAAGCGTGAGGCGCTGGAAGGCGAGGCGTTGATCAACTGGCAGATGCACCGCATGCGCATGGGCGTGGACTCGCTGTATCGACGCGAACAACTGACCAAGGGCGAGGATAAGCCTTTTATCAGCGGCGCGGTGCTGCATACCACCGACGGCGGCATGACCTGGGAGATCCTTAAACAAAGCTCCAGCGAAGGCTACGGCCACGTGTTTTTCATCGACTCGCAAAAGGGCTTTATCGTGGGGAGCGAGGCCCATTCCGGCGTGGTTTACTCCAAATTCTACGTCACCGAAGACGGCGGCGAGTCCTGGCAGCAGTACTTGCAGAACTTCCCGGCCGAGATCCCCGGCATCTACAACGGATGGGCGCCCGAGGGCATCAGTTTCATCAACCCCGGTTTCGGCTTTATGTGGGGATACGGCGCGAAAATCATGACCTACGTCCCGGTTCTGTTCTACACCTTCGACGGCGGCGCCCAGTGGCACCTTGAAGAATCCATGCTGCCCCAAAACGCCGGGCAGTTCGCTTTCGATTGGGTCGATAACACGTCGGCCTACACCGTGGGCCTGCACCTGAATTTGCTCAAGTATGAAGGCACGAACGCCGCGCCGACCGCCAACGCGGGCGACGATGTCACCGTGGAAGTCGGGCAGGCAGGCTCGCTGGACGGCTCCGCCAGCACCGACCCCGATGGCGATTGGCTCTTCTACCAATGGACGCAAACCGACGGCGTGGACCTGCCGCTGGATTCTTCCACCGCCGAAAAACCGGCGTTTGTGGGTGAGTTGGTCGGCACGGCCACGTTCTCGCTCATGGTCAACGACGGCATGTACGACGGCGGACCCGACGAAGTCACCGTCAACATCGTGCCCGCCACCGATGACGACACGGTCGACGACGACACCACCGCCGATGACGACACCACCGCCGACGATGATACGAGCGACGACGACACCACCGATACCGACGACGACGATGGCGGCGGCCCGGCCGGCGGCGACGATGACGATGACGAAGGATCGTGCGGCTGCTGAGAGGAGCGCGTTCTAGGCGGCGTGAGTCGTGCCGCGCAGTCGCTCCATGATGGTTTGAATCACCTGTGTAACTTCCAGCGCCTCGCGACCGTTGGTCAGCGGGGCGTTGCCTGTTCGCAGGCAGGATAGAAAATGCTGCACCTCGTGAGCGAGCGGCTCGATGGGCGTTTGGTCGCCATGTACGGCCGTGAAGGGCGCGCCGAGCCCGCGCACCATCATTTCCAGTTGATCGATCGGGTAATCCAGCTCGCGTCCCGGCGTAGGATTTCGGTACAACTTGATGGCTGTCGCCGAATGCGTTTCGTCGTACACGAGCAGCCCCTGCGTGCCGATGACGACGATCCGCCGCGTCTTTACCGGGTCCAGCCACGACATGTATAGGTCGGCCCGTACGCCACCCACGGTCAAGCGAACCTGCGCCTGATCCTCGAAATCCTCGTGCTCGATGCGCTGCGCCGTCACGCTTTCCACACGCGGGGTGTGGCCGAACCAGTGCCGCAAAATGCTCACGTCGTGCGGGGCGAGCATCCAAATGATGTTGCTGTTTTTCTCGCGGAGGTTCAGGTTCGTGCGCCGCGAGTACACCCGCGTGATTTCCCCCAACCAGCCCGCGTCGATTACGTCCAGAATGCGGTCGATCATCGGGTTGAAGCGGTACACCAACCCGACCATCAATTGCCGCCGCGCCCGCACCGCCGCGTCGACGACCTCCGCTGCCTCTTCCACGCTTAGCGCCAGGGGCTTCTCGACGAACAGGTGCTTGCCCGCCTCCAGCGCCCGCAGCGCCGTGTCGTGGTGCAACACCGGCGGCAGGGCGAGCATCACGGCATCGGTGTCGGCATCGGCCAGAACTTCGTCGATGGACGTGGTCATGCGCAGCGTCGGGTAGTGTTCCCGCAGGTGGTCCAGGCGCGTCTGATTGCGGTCGCAGATGAAGCTCACGCAATCGGGGTCCACCGCGTATAGGTTGCGAATGAGATTTGGGCCCCAATAGCCGGCGCCGATCACCGCCACTCGCGCTCGCATGACAAGCTTCATGATCCGAATGTTAATCGACGCGCTCCGGACCGGCAAGGCGTACAAATTGAAGCGCGGCGCGATCTCTGTCACAATCCGTCCATGGCCTCCCTCAATCAGAACGACTCACGCCCCGCCGGGCTTGGCTCCTGGGTATGCACCGGCGCCGTGGGCATCGCCGGGCTGCTCGTGCTCGGCGGCATGCTCACCGGCCGCGGCTCCGGGCTGACCGAGCCCTTGGCGTCGTTGTTCTATTTCCTGCTCGAAGCGCTTTTCTATTTCGTGGAATCCAGCACCACGATTCTCCTCATCGCCGGCCTCTGCCTCGCTGCGGCGATTACTCTGCACGCCGTGCGCCGACCACTCGCCAGCGCCGCCCGACCGCTTCGCGTCGCAGTGGAGATCCTCTGGGCGGTGCTTTTCGTGCTTGCGCTGATTGGGCAGGTCTACGTCATTGCCTTCGCGGCGCTCAACCAGGGATGGCTTTTTGTGCTCCTCCTGGTTGTGGGCTTCGGCGCGGCGGCGCTCGCCAAGCGCTTCGGCCTCGCGAAAGCGAATCCCCCTGCGCCCGAACCGCCGTTCGCCTACCTATTCCTGTTCTTGGCGATTTACCTCTTTGTCGGCATGGTCGCCGGACACCTGGCCACACCGTGGGTGCATGCGACCGCGTCGGTCATGGCGGCGCTGTCGGTCGGCAGCCCCACGGCTTACCGGACGGTGATGCTCCTGCTGACGATCGGGCTTTGGGCGCTCTGGCTGCCGTGGCTGCCGGGCGATTTGGCGCGACGCCGACTTTTGTTCGTGCCCGCCTTGGCCGCGCTGGTCTTCGCGTGGTTACCGACCTTCCTCGCCGTTCCGGCCATCGCCGTCGCAACGGCGGTGTCCTTGGGCATGACGTGGCACGCCGCCGGATTGCCGTGGCCCCTGCCGCTGCGCCCCGCACCGCGACGCTTATTCTCCAGCCTCCTGCTGATCGCCCTGCTGGCGACCGTGACCCTCGTGGCGCACTACGGCATGCGCGTGTGGCGCTGTCACGAACCGGATCACCCCGCCGTGCGGCGGCTGTCCCCGGCGTCCGGCGTTTTCGACTTGGCCCTCGGCGCCGATGGCGAATTCTTATTGGCCGCCTTGCGTGAACCGCGGCGTGTGCTTGGCGTGGCGGTGGCGACCGGCGAGTCGCGCACGTTGCTCGACACGGCCGACACGGGCGGGGCGCGGCGGTTGTTTTCGTGGATCGAGCCCGAAACCTTGCTGCCTCTGGAGGGCGGCGAGCGCTTTTTGTTGCTGCTGGCCGTGTCCGACGACGAAGCGGAAAACCGCATCGCCGTCCTCGACCAAAGCGGCCGCGTGACCGGCTACGTCGACTCCGTGCCGCACACCGGGATCTCGGATTTTGTCACCGACGGCCGAGGGCGGGTGTACGTCTCCACCGAATTCGAAGATCGGATATTCGTGCTCGACGAAGAAACGCTTGCGGCTCAGGAGCGCTTTCAATGGCCGGGGGCGGAGACCAACCGCATCCTTGTCGCGCCGGAAATCGACCGCATGTACTCGCTCGGCTTATGGACCGATCCCTATTTGCGCGCCCGCGACCTGTCGTCACAAACGGAAATCGGCGCGCTGCGCATCGGCACCCGCAGTTGGGATATGGCCTATGACGCAAAAACCCGCCGCCTGTTCGTGCCGCACCTGCCCACCGGCCGCGTGTGGGTGGTCGACGCTCTCTCGCTTGCCGTGTTGGATACCTGGCGAGTCGGCTTCGGCGCGCGTCCGATTGCCATCGACGAGTCGCGCCGCTTGGTTGTAGTCGGCAACATGTACGATGGCCGCTTGAGCGTCTTTCGCATCGACGACGGCGAGCGCGTTCTCGAAACGCACCTGGGCGGGTATATGAAATCCGTGCACGTCGATGCGGCGCGGGGCAAGGCGTACACCGGCTGCGCCTGCGGCATCTACGAGATCGACTTAAATCAACTCTGAGCGCGTCTGCGGCTCATCACCATCCACGCCGCGGCGCACGCCACCAGCGAAATCAGCGACACGACCAACCACAGGAAGAAGAAAGGCGGGCGGTAGCGCAGGCGCACGTCGTATTCGCCGGCCTCGGTGAGATCCAGCGACATGAGCCCGTCACGGTCGAGAATTTCCCCGCGGTCGCAACGCCAACCCGGCAAGTGGTTCAGGTTGATCGTGAGGCGACCGGGTTCGGCCACGGCCACGCTAGCCGTGACGGAGTTCGCACCGACGTGGAAATTGCCGACGCGGTTGACCGGGCTGTCGAACCACGCCTCGCCGCGATAATCCGGATCGGTCGTGACAGCGCCGTTTTGCGGATCGATCAGCATTCGCGGTCGCGCGCTTTCGGGCAGGTACAAATCCGCGTACCAATCGATCGTTCCCACGCCGCGCCGCAGGTTGAAGTATTCCATCAGCTCCGGCCGGCGCACGAGTTCGCGGTAGGTGATCCCGTCGGCGGCGGGCAGGGGATCGTTCGTGGCCCGCACCTGGTAGAACGACTCGGCGGCTTCGACGACGCGCGGTGGTTCGGCCAGCCGCGTAGTCAACAGCGACGCATGCCACACCGCGAAGGGCAGCAGCGAGGCAAACAGCGCCGGAATGACCCACCGTCGCGCGCGGCGTCCTGCGAAGCGTTCGGCCAACGTGTCGATGGCCGCCCCGGCGGCCAAGAGCGCGGTCAATACCAGGAAGTAGTTAGCGTACTTGTAGAATTGCGAAATCGCCCGCAGCGGGGGCCACGGCCAGATCAAGACGCGGTATAGGTCCAGCGGCGAATGCGGCCCGAAACAGAGCACGAGAAACACGCCGCCCGCCGCCAAATACGGCCACAATCGACGGCGTCCCCACCACGCGCCCAGGAAAAACAGCCCCAACACCGCCCAAGGCAAACCCAGCCACGAGTATTCCGCCACCGCCGGTTGCCCGCCGCGGTATGCGACGCGACGCGGGGCCGCCAGGGCGGCGCTTTTGGCGAAGTGTCCGAGGTTTTCGTAAAAGGCGTCTTCGGTTTTAAGCTGGTCGTACTCGTAGTCCGCCTTGTCGCCGTGGGCGTAGTGCGCCTGCCGCGTGAGTTGAACAAGGCCGCCGAATTTCACGGCCCCGACGCCGCCCGCGACCACCGCCACGATCGCCAGCGCGAGCCACGGGCGCCACGCGAGGCGCTTCCCATCGTCGCGACGTTGCCAACTCACCGCCACGGTGAGCAGAAGCAGAAACAGTGCGGCGGTGAGCAGTCCCGACCCGGCCACGCAGCCGAATATCGCCAGCGCGACCCCGGCCGGCAGCGCGAAACGGCGGTCGTCGAGGGCGCGATGCCACAGCGCCAGCACCCCGGGAATCAAATGGAACATGGCCAGGTTGTAAAACCCGACGAGCATCATCGACGGGAACCAGCCCGCCGCCAGGTAGGCTGCGGCGGCAAACGTCGCTCCCGGTCGACCGAGGCGCGGCCCGGTGCGCGCGAGCCCGTACATGCCCAGCACGCCGCACAGCAGCAGCACCAGCAGATTGATCTTGACGCCGATCACCTCGCCGAACAGTAGAACCGGTGCGGCAAAGGGCGTCAGCGAATCGTCCGAAGGGTGTTGGATGGTCGGATAACCGCCGCCCACGAAGGGGCACCAAAGCGGGAACGCGCCGTATTCGTGTACGCTTTGATGCAGCCAAGCGCGGAAAAACAGCACGCTGAGCCAGTCGTTGTCGCGGTAGTCGTCGCCGCTGCGTATACCCTGCGGGTGCACGAACAACGCGATCCCATACAGCAGCGTGGCCACCACCAGCCAAAGCACGATCCGTTTGCGGAATTGCATGGGCGGATTGTGATACAAAGGAAACGCCTTTACAAGAAAGAGACGAAATGACCGATCCAGCCGCCGCACTCGATCCGCGCCCAAAGGCGTGGCGCATCTTATGGCTGGGTCTGTCGACGGCCCTGCTTTTGGGCGCGGTGTTCTTCTTCGTGCCCGTGGGCGACATCCTCAGCCGCCTGCGGCAATTGCGGTTGGAAACGATCCTTGCGGCGCTGGCGCTTTCGACCTTTTTCAATGCCTTGGTGTACGCCGACCGCTGGCGTATGGCCCTGCGCCACCTGGATATCACACCGCGCCTGGGTACGATCGTCCGCGTATTTGTGGCGACCGGACCCTTCCGCTTGTTGCTGCCCAATCAAACCGGCGAATTAGCCGCCGGCGCGATGCTCGCGGGCTATGCCGACATCCCGATTGGCCCGACCATCAGCACCCAGATCTACAACAAATACTTGACCTTGTTGGCCACCTTTCTCCTGCTGGCCGTCGGCGTACTGGCCGGCGCGCCCACGCATCTGAATTTTCTGCGTTGGGTCGCCGGCTTCACCATTGCCGTTTTAGGGGCCTTCTTTGTTCTGGAAACCAAGTGGGGCCGCCGCCTGTTTATCGGCATCGCCAAAGAATTCGGTCGCACGCCGGGGCGCGTGATGCTGGCCCTGCTCTCGGCGTTTGAACGCTTGTCGCCCCTGGCCAAACTCAAGCTGCTGGCGTACACGATTGTCTTCCAGGCTTCGGAAATCGTGGTGTGCTACCTGCTGTTTCGGGATCTAGGTATTGAACTGCCGCTCGGGCAGCTTATCGCTTACGTGCAGTTGATGATCCTCGCCGCCGCCCTGCCGATTTCCTTTGCGGGCACCGGCACGCGCGAGGGCGTGGCGTTGCTGCTGCTTGCGCCGGTGGCGGGCAGGGATGTCGCTGTGGCGGCGGGTTTGGCGTATTCCTTTTTCGAGTACTTGTGGCCGCTGCTCATGGGCTTGCCGCTCACCGCGGGCGTGGGCATGAAAGTCTTCCACAAAGCGATGGGTCGACTGCAGGCCTGGCGGAGCGGGGCCGAGGAATAGCGCGCGGCTATTTTTCGGCGTCGCTTTCGTAGATGGCGATGGCTTCCATTTCAATCAGCAAATCCGAGCGGCACAATTTCGCTTCAATACCGGTGCTGGCCGGGTACTGCTGCAAGCCGATTTCCTGGAAAAATTCGGTGCGAATCCGGCTGACGTCTTGGTAGTCGCGGTCGATATCGCGGTGGTAGAAGGTCGTGCGCACCACATCGTGCCAGGTCGCGTTTTCGCGAGCGAGCAGCGCGGTGACATTCTCCAACATGCGCTTGGTTTGCGCCTCAATGTCGCCCATGTGAATCGTGTCGCCCTTTTCGTCGACACTCGCCGTGCCCGAGATAAGCAGCACTGTCACGCCCTTGATGTCGAGGCGAAAGGCGCGCGAAAAGGGAACGGGATCGCTGTACTGATAGGCTTCGTTCAAAACTTTCGGCTCGCTGACCGGTCGCCGTTTAATCGTCATTCTGATCCTCCAATCTCAAACCGCTAGGAATACTAAAAAACCGCCGTACCTAAAGTCAAGGAAAACAGTCGTTTTTCGCATTTCGATAGTCCGAGCGAAATCCTCAAGAACCGTGTAACGGGACGCCGAAGGAAAACCGCGATCCCGCCGCCAGCGGTCGCGTCCGATCGGGCATCACCGCCAAAAATGCTTCCAAACCGCTTGCGCCGGTACAGTGGCCGACGACCCATTCCGATACCGGCCACGCGGCGAATTCCCGCACGAGACGCTCCACCTTACCGGGCTCGTAACCACCGATATGCGTGCCGCCCACGAAGGCGCGAACCCGCTCGACCCCCGTCACTTCGCATACATAGGCGATGGTCTCGCTGACCCCGGCATGCGCGCAGCCGGAAACAATCACCAACCCCTCGTCCAGAATGATCGCCAGCGCCTGCTCCTCCGGCGCCGCGGTGGAACCGCCCGGCGCGCGCGGGATCGGCCCGGTGATCAGAAGGCGGTCGGTGAACCGGTGCGGCTTGTCCAATTCGCGCAACTGAGCGCCGTAGCCCGACGCGGCTTCGGTTGAGTACTGAATGCCCCGCGACCCGGTGCCGTGCAGGCGCGGCGATAGATCCGGCACGAACGCACCGCTTCCGTAAAATACGGGCAAAGGCTTCGTTTGTTGTGACAAAACCGCCAAGCCGCCACCCGTGTGGTCGTAATGGCCGTGTGAAAAAACTAGCGCGTCGAGATCGCTCAGGTCGACGCCAAGTCGAGCGGCGTTGAGGGGCAGGGCTTCACCCTGGCCGGTGTCGAAAAGCAAGCGGCGGCCGTCGGCCTCGATCAGCGCGGCAAAGCCGTGCTCGGGCAGCAAGCCGGAGCCCGGCGCGGCGTTATTGTCCACGAGGATCGTGATATCGCATTTCATTCTGCCGCCGATCGGTAAGGCCCCGTTTTTTCGGGGGCATTTCATGGGTCGAAAGTGTTTCATTATTGCCGAACGGACCGCCACTGACAAACTTGTATTGGCGCTCGGCATCGAATTAAGAATGATTCCTGTTTTGTTGCTTAAGCGCTTCGCGGCACGGTACAATGCGCGCCAAGATGTTGCGGCGCCGCTGCAACGAAGGCATAAAAGGAAATCGATGGGGGAAAGTTCGCACATCCGACGCACGCACCTGATTGTCTGGCCGCTGGCTTTGGCGGCTTATTTTGTGGTGCTTTCGCGTTTTGTCTACATTGCCTGGCTCGACCTTGAGGCGTTGCTGCGCAACCTGTTTCACGTCTACGCCGCGAGAGAGGCTTGGATACCCTACGCGCGATTTTTTGCCCTTTGGGGTGCGCTGCCGCTTTCGACGCTTTTCTTCGCCGGCTTGGCGTTTCGCGTGCTGGCCCGCCGTTACCATCACCCCAACCCGGTGACCGGCCTTTCCACGCGGGCGAAAACGTTGTTGTTTTTCTTAGTTTTTACGCCCTTTGCGGGGTTTGCGGCTGCGTTCGCCTCGTCGCTTTCGGTGTGGGTGGCGATCGAGGCGTTTTGGTGGATCGAGTGGTACGACAACATTCACCCGGCGATGGAGTGGATTCTGATTTACGCGCCGTTGCTGGTATGGCCCGGGCTGCTGGTGGCCGGAATCGTTGCGTTTCGCGTGGCCGTCGCCGCCCCGCGGGAGCGTAAGCCTTCGCCGCTGTGGCGGGTGAGTCGCGCGCTGCTGGTCCTCGTCCCGGCGCTCGGCCTCATCGTGTTCGGCGCCGCCGGATCGCTCCATGTTTCGCGCGTCGCTGCCAAGCCGGGTTTGGGAGTGTTTTCGCAACGATGCGGAGCCTGCCACGAGCGCAGCCGCGCCTTGTACCTCATCAAAACGCCGGTGGAGTGGGGGCGCACCCTGACGCGCATGCGGGAGTTCGAAAAAGCGCCGATCAGCCGGCAAGAGGGCGAGGACGTCGCAAGTTTTTTGACCGGCATGCGCTCTTTCAGCGACTCGTGGACCTTCCGCACGCGATGCCGGCGCTGCCACACCGGTGCGCCCAGCGGGTGGGAGAAACGCCGGCCCGAAGACTGGTCCGCGATTGCCGCCCGCCTCGCGCGTTGGTCGCCGTACTACTACCGCCACGACGTTCGCGGGCAGGTCGCGGCGTACCTGGCCGAGGCAAAAAGCGACCCCGCCGCGACCCTCGGATTGAGCGCTGAGGACTACCAGCGCTTTCACGATTTCGCGCAATTTTGCGGCGCGTGCCACACAATGAGTCGCCAGTCGACGCACTATGTGTCGCAAAACGACGCTGATTTGCGACGTCTTGTGGCCAGAATGACGCAAAAAACGGCCGCCGCGCCACCAAATGACATAGATTTTTTTGTCAAAACGTACCGTGATTTGCTTGGCGACCGCTCCGTCTACCGGCGATTGTTCCCCCATGACGAGCCGGTGCTCGAGGGGGGGCTGCCGTGGTGAGGCGGGTCTTATTTTTCGTAATGGCCCTCGCGCTGGCGGCGTGCGGTTCGACGCCCGGGCGGTCGGATTTCTCGATTTCGTCGAAGTTCGATCCCTTCGTTTGGACGATGCAGGTGGACAACGTCCGGCCGGGATTCGATATCCGCCCGACCGACACGTGGTCGTTCGATTACAACCTCACAGTCGACTTCAGCGCCTACGACGAACGCTTCGGGCGCTTCACCGAACTGATTGTCGCGGCGTACGGCGAATTGCGCTTCGACCAAGAAGGCAACTACCGCGCCGGGTCGTCGTCCTACGCGGTGGCGTCCAATCTGGCCACGACCGGCCTGCCCATCGAGCGTTTTGAGGGCTGGCCGCTCCTGCGCTTGGTGCACGGCAAGGACGGCAGCCCCTTTGAGGCGGTGCAGACCTTCGAACTCGACGGTCGTCCGCGCGGGCGTCACACGGTGGCGGGCACGCTTGCGGTGGACCTGCCGCGAGACGCTCCGCTGGGCTATTACGAGCCGACCGTGCTGGTGTTCGTGCGCGTGGAGGGTGTGGCGGACCCGGTGCAGCTCAAGATGTTCGGCAACGATTGGAACGAGGAGGTCGGTTCCGTGTTGCCGCTGGTCAAGGTGGGAGAAGCGGCCACGCCGCGGCTGCCGTGGACGATTTTTGGGCAAGCCCAACAAATGGGACGCAGCGGCGCGTTGCCGGAACAGGACCGCGACCACGTGGCGCTGGTCGGTCGAGTGGGTTTCACGACGGACTTGATTCTGCGCCCCGATCACTATGAGCTTTCGCCGGGCTTCCCCACGATTTTCCCGCACGATTCGATTGCCCCGCTCGATGGCGGCGGCGCGGTCGTGCCGGATCGGTTGCCGCACTATTTCGACATGCGTCGGGGTGAGGTCACGGTCACCGTAAACGGGCCCGCGGGTTTCGCCGAACTGGGAACGCGGCGCATGGTTGGTGAGGACAAGAGTGGGCCGCGACTGGAGGGCGAGGCGTTCTCCGTCGACTTGCGGCAGACCGGCCGCTACGAAATCGAGATGAGCGGTTACCTCCTCGACCGCCAAGGCCGGCGTTTTGAGGGCGGCGGCAAATATATCGTGTTCAGCGCCTTGCCGCTGACCTTCAGCACGTCCTGCAAACCGGGCACGAGTTTTTTAGTCGGCGGCGCGTACCCGGCGAAGGTGAATCTGAATCCGCCGGCCCCGGCGGAGGTGGAAGTCGAGATCGAATACTACCCGAACTCCGAAGTTGATCGGCGTCGGGTTTGGAGCGCGCGCGGTCAGGCCAGCCGCTTCGGACACTTCGTACCGCACGGGCAGGAAAATCTTGTGTTCGACGAGCCGGGCGAGTACCGCAGTGTCGTGCGGGCCCAAATGCGCGATCCACGGGGCCGATTGTGGATGGGGCAGCAGGTTTCGGCGGGCGTCATCGCGCCGCTGGAACCGGTGTTGCACCTGCACGGCACGCGCAGTTTTCCGTACGGGCACCGCATTAACCAACCCTATTTCGGCGCGCAAAAGCGATTCCGCGACCGGCAGGATTTGACGACTTCCTTCTTCCCGAATTACACGCCCTCGATGTTGCCCGATTCCTATGCGCCGTACGACGGGCGCGACACGCTGTTTATTCCCTCGAACGGTTTCAACGAGAGCCTGGTCGAGCCGCACTTATCGATGTCGCTAAGCGATGCCGACTACGCCGCATGGCTGCAGGACGCGGCCGCGTTCCGATCCTTCGCAGTGCCGCCATCGCATCAACCCGCGGCCGGTCCCTGGCAGTACCTCGGCAAAGTGGTGAAGGTTTCCAGCGATAGTTTCTCGTGGTTCCCGGCCGACGCGGCCCATCGCGACGAACTGCCGATCGTGCCCGTGGGCAATGGGCGCTGGAACCCTTACGCCTACCAGGACAGCGCCGTCGTGCAGGCCTATACCTACCTGGGCGTGATCCGCCCCGGTTTTCCGGTGATGACTTCCGTGCACCAAACCGACGCTATCGGCCTATATTGGCTGGCCAGCCCCAATCGTTTCGGTTTCCATTACAACACGAGCCGCAACGGCGACCTGCCCGGCGACATGTGCCGTATCCAGGCCGGAGCCGTGCTGCTGGACCGGCGCACGGGGCGCAATCTTTACGACGCCTACGCGGCGGCCATCGTCGTGGCCCCCAGCAAGGGAGCGGCGACGTCGATTTCACCGCCGGGCGAACGTCCGCTGGCGCAGATCAACGGTCGCGAGCAGTTCGTGTTCCTCGGTATCGACACCCACGATGCAATGGAAGTGGGCGAGACGATCGCCCTGGGCGGCATGGTGTTTCCGGCCGTCGAGGCGGACGTGACGTGGATGGTCACCAAGCCCTCCGGTGAAAAGGTGAAAGTGTTTACGCGCACCAACCGCCTGGGACTCGGGCGCGGCAAGCCCTTAATCCCCGCCGACGAGCCGGGAATCTACCGTGTCGATGTGGACGTGCGTTACGGCGAGTTGCGCGGCGATGTCGTGGGCACGTCGCGCGGCAGCTACTGGCATTGCGCCGTGCCGCGAGAAAACCTGCCGCTCATTTCGACTTCGTTGCCGCCGAGTTTGAAGATCGACCCCGCCGCGGGCTTGCGGGTGCCGCTTTCCTGGCCGTCGCATTTGCGCGAGGTCAAGTTGCATTTCGGAGTGATGATGCCCGGCCAGGTGCTCGATGAGGGCGTGGTGGAAACCGCGTCGGGCGGCTGGGAGTATTCTTTCGAGCCGCTGCAATGGGCGGTGCAGTTCCCGAACTTCGACGTGCGCAATTTCGGCAGCGGCGAACTGGAAATGGCCGATACGGTCGTCATGCAGTTCTTCTTGGAGGCGATCGACGGCGGCGAACCCGTGTACGACTCGCTGCGCCTGGTGGTGCGCGGCAACACCTTCTACAACTACGAGGCCATGGCCGAGGGCCGTCCGGGCGGTTCGCACCCCTAAGTTGCCGCTTGTTTCAATTCTTTGGCGACGGCACGGCGAAAACGAACCAGTCCACATCGCCTTCATCCTCCTTGAGTTCGAGCGTGTGAAATTGCGGCTCGTCGAGTTGCAGGGGCGTGGCGTTCACGGCGTCGTCGTCGGGTTCGTAGGTGTCGGGCATGGCGGCCGGTTGCGCCGACGCGGTCGCGAAATTGCCGCGGCTGAGAACGATTCCGTAGTGGCCCACCCTTTCCCGGTCGCCCGCGACGCGCAAATAGTAGGTTTCGCCGGGTCGCATCGAGTAGGCGAGGCGCGGGTAGAACAGATCAACATCCGGCTCGTCATTGACCGCGAGCCATCGCCGCGTGTCACCTGCGGCGTAGAGTTCCAACACCGGGTCGATGGCGCGGCCCTCTCCGGGATAGAAGGTGTTGATAAAAACCAGCGGCATTGCGGCGTTCGTTTCGGGGAAGTAGAGCGAGCCGATCCAGGCTTGGCTGGGTTGCTCGATCGCTTCGCGCATGCCGACTTCGACGTACCGGTAGCGGTACGTGCCGTAGGGGTCTGAAGCGAAGTACTCGGCGTGGCTACCGTCTTTGGATTCGACGCGAATGCGCGACACCCAATACAACCCGGCGGGCGGCGGTTTGGGCAGAGAGTCGAGCACGACGCGCCACTCGCTTTCCCAGTCCGTGCCGTCGTTGCTGTTATCGATCAACGCAAGATCGCGGTAGGTCGTCGTGGGGGCCGTCACATCGGCGACGACGCTGCGAATTCCCGCACCACTGCCATCGGCAAGGGCGACGTCGAGAAAGGCATGGTCCTGGGAGGCGTACTTTAAGAGCCAGGAGCCAATCACCGCCGGTGCGCGATGGGGCGGCGTGAAGGACTTCTTTTTTCGGACCTCGCCGTCGTCGGTGTGGTTGGCGGGAATGAGTGAAGGGGCGCTTCGCTCGTTGACCCGGCCCAACCACACGAAAAACACACCGACGACCGCTGCGGCGACGAGCAGGGCGATATGTCGGGCGAGCGTGTGTTTCACGTTCGTTTGCTCCGGTCGGTTTTCGTCATGACGCGGTCTTCGGCCTTTTGCCTCGGTAGTGATTCTATGAACCCGGAGCCGCGAACGTCAAACAACGAAATTTTTGCGTGACCGCTTGATGGCGGTGTGGTAAAAAAAATTACGAAAAGAGTGCGGAAACAATAATCGAGAAGTGGAAACGAAAATGGCAAAACATGGGATAATTATTCTGACGGCTTTGCTTGTTGTCGGTCTCTGCCTTTCCGCATGCGGTAGCAAGCAGCAGGAAGCTTCGCCGGAAAATCCGGCCGAGCAACCCCTTCGCCCCAATGGCCAAGCCGCGATTCCCGTTGTCGACCCCGGCCTGCCGACCGATAGCACGCCGGCGGAGGTGACACCCTTCGTCGATGAAAAAAAAGGGCCGGAGAAGCCGGATGGCGATGCCGAGTTGGATAAAGAAATCGAGATCGGCGCGCCTTTCACGGCGGCTTCATTCTGCGAGTTCGTCATCACGCATCAGTGCACGAATTTCGAAGAATTCAAAGGCGAGCTCGCCACGTGCAGCAAGCAGGTGAATGCCTGCAAGGGCATGGCGGGCTTCTTGGAATGCGTCAACGCGAAGATCGAGAAGAAGGTCGGTTGCGGCGACCTCGGCGACATCTACGACAAGTGTTACGCGGAGAAGTGTAAGTAAGCGCGTTCAATACCACGACCTCAAATGAGACAATGACTCGTTTCCCAATCCGAGGTGCGTTTCGTATACTGCGGCTGTGAATCAGGCGCCGAAAAAACAAGAGACAATTACGTATTCGGCCATTGCGAATTTACCGGCGCTGGCTGCGGCGCTGGCGCTCGCCTACGCGGTCTTCGTTCCCTTCGCATACCACTTAGCGCTGCTGGCCTGCCGCGCGATTTTCCCATGGTTCATTTGGTATGACGCCTATTTCGTGATCGCCGAAGTGGCGCTGGAGGGCGGTTTCGTTGCGGCGGCCGTGTTCCCCACGATGGTCTCCTTCTGCGCGGTCCGGTGGTTGATCGGCCGCTTCATGCCGCAAGCACGGCGCGCGCGCCCGGTGCGTCATCGAGTTTGGCGCGGTTTGCGAATGGCGTTGTGGATCTCGATCGGCATCCCGGCGGCGCTGCTGTTTGCGGCGCTTTTTGTATGGGACGCCGCGGCGTTCGGCAATCCGCTGCCCACCGCCGATGCCCGCTTGCAGGCCGAGCGCTGCAGCGGTTGTCACAGCGCCAATCGACCCTTTCATTATCTCAAGACGCCGGAGCAGTGGGCGGTGACGGTCGAACGCATGCGGGCGGTAAACGGCGCGCCGGTGTCCCAAGAGGAGGCTGCGCGTCTGGCCGCGTTTCTCGGCCGGCGAGCCTCGTATTCCGACGCCTGGCTGTTTCGCGCCAAGTGTTTGCGCTGCCACGCGCAAAAGGAACTGGCGGCGCGGAATTTCACGACCGAGGAGTGGTCGCTGGTGATTGACCGACTGGCCAACGTCAATCAGTTTGCGTTTCGCGCCGATTGGCGGGCTCAGCTCGCCAAGTACGCCGACGAGCATCTCGCCGTACAACCGCCGGTCGATCCGGAGCAGCGACGTCGGTGGAACGAGAATGTTTTGTTCCAGCAACGTTGCGGCGCGTGTCACTCGCTGGCCTTCGGGCTGCAGCCGACGGATGCGAAGGAAGCGCCGCCTGCCTTGGTGGAGCGCATGCGCAAGAAAGCCCCCGCGATCATCACCGCCGATGAAACGCTCGCCTTGACCGCCGCGTTGGAGCACTACCTGACGCAGTCGCCCCCGCAGCGGAGCGCGTTCCCGCACGACCAAGCCGTGGAGGTGAACTGGTGAAGCGGTGGCTTGTCGTGTTGGCGGTTCTGGCTTTCGTCGCGGGGTGCGGCGGGGAAGACGCCGGCTTGACCTTCGACGTGGGTGTGGAGGGCACCTTCTACCCTTGGAGCGGTACGGTGCGGCTCGATTCGCTGGCGATCGAACCCGGCGCGGAGTGGGTCGCGGATTTCGACTTATCGGCAGACCTGCGCCGGCTGAAGGATTTTCGCGAATACGTCGAGAGCGTCGCGGTGGTCATCGTCGGCGAGCCGGTGTTCGACGCGGCCGGCACGCCCGTGGGGCTGACGGCCACGGCGGTTTCGTCCGTGTTTACCACGGCGGGCATACCGCTCTCCTACTACGAAGGCACGTTGCCGGTGCGCGCCTTCGGCAATCGCCGGGGCAGCCCTTTCGAAGGTGTGATGGAGTTTCCGGCCGCGACCGGTCGCACGCGGCTGCGGGGGCGAATGAGTGTGCCGCTGCCGGCGGATATCGCGCCGGGTTACTACCGGCCGCACGTGGAAATATTCGTGCGCTTGCGCGGTGCCGATGCGCCGATTGACGTGGGGCATCTGCCCTTCCAGTTGAATCAGTGGCTCGACAACAACGCCGACGTCGCCGGCGCGGCGGGCGGGTGGATGAAACTGCTGGGCGAGCGTCCCGACGAGCCTTACGAGTTCATGTACGACCCGCAGGTCTTGCCGGAAATCAAAGTGGGCTCGCCCCAAGCGCCGCACGCGGCGTGGACGATTTTTCACGACGTGGACGCATACGGGCAGTCCGGCTTGCTGCCGCGGGAGGACGCAGCGCGGCTCGGCTTGCTCAATCGCGTGCGCTTCCCGACGCCCTATTTGCTGCGCCCGGGTCGCTACCGGGTGAACCCGGGTTTGCCGACGCTCTTTCCCGAATCCGGGTTGGCCGACTTGTTTATCGGCGACGATACGGTGCCGACGATGATCCGCAATTATCTCGACTTTCAACGTGGCGAGGCGAGTGCCGTGCTGACCGGCCCCGATGGGCGGCGGGTCGATTTGGGGACGCGGGCCTTTGCCGGGCGCAACGACGCGGGTCCGCTGCTCGCGGGGGGTGGCTTTGACGTGTCGTTGGGCCGCACCGGGCGCTATCGGCTGGAACTGACCGGCACGATGGTTGATCTTTTCGGGCGCGCTTACGAGGGGGGCGGGACGTACGAATTCACCGTGGCGCTGCCGCTGACGTTTTCGACGCCGGTCAAGCCGGGCACGAACTACTTGACCGGATCGCGCTATCCGGCGGCGGCGAAGGTCAATCCGCCGGTGCCTGCCGACGTGACGATCGAGGTCGATTTCTTTCCGAATTCCGATCCGGCGCGGGCGCGGCACGCCACGTTTACCGGCCGCGCGAACCAGTTCGGCCATTTCGCCGCGGCGGGCACACCGATGGTGTTCGATGAGCCGGGCGAGTATCGCTCGCTGCTGACGACGCGCTTTGTCGATCCGGCCGGAAACTTATGGTACGGGGCGCAGACTTCCGCCGGGGTGGTCGCCCCGCGCGATAAGGCCGACTCGGAGGTGTGCCTGCACGGCGGCCGCACTTACCTGGCGCCGCCGGACCCGGCCAAGCCCCATTACGGCGGGTTGGAACGCTTCGCCCAGGGCACCGAGGGCGGGTCGTCGGTGTTCGAGCCCGAAACGCTTTGCCAATACGATTACATCTTCCCCTACCACAGCGGCGACACGTTGTTTGTGTCCACGACCTATCCCTTCGAAACCGTCGTGGGCATCGTGCTGTCGATGGAGGCGAAAACGCGGGAGCTGGCCGAACGCCTGGTGGACGCCTACAACCCCGACGGACGGCAGTCACTGTTTCCGATTACCCCGAAGCACCGGCGGCCGATCTTCCTGCCGGACGTCTTCAAGTTTTCCGAGGACAACTTCGGCTACTACCGCATGTCGGTGGAGGGCGCGGACCACCTGCCGATTTTGTGGGCGAACGGGCGCGGGCTCTCGCCCTTCCTGTACCGCGAGGACAACGAAATCGAGGCGTACACCTACTTGTCGGTGATTCGGCCGGGCTTCCCCGTGTTGTCGCTGGCCTTTGCGGGCTCGTTCCAAGGGCCGTGTTGGATTGTCTCGCCGAATACTTACGGCGGGCAGATCAACGCCGGCCCGAACGGCGATTTGCCGGGCGACCTGTACCGCATCATGGCAGGGCTGGTGGTCAAGGATAAGAAAACGGGCCGTAACTATTACGACGCGTACGCGGCGACGGTCGTGGCCACGCCGCCGGGCACGTGGAACAACGCCGTGGCGGCGCCGGGCGAGCAGACGATCTACTGGCAAAACGGCCGCGAGCAGTATTTCTTCATCGGCCTGGACACGTCCGACAGCTTCACGGTGGGCGAGAAAATGCTGGTGGCCGGTACGGTGATGCCGCCGGTGGAGGCCGACGTGCATTTCACGATCACCAAGCCGGACGGCGCGATTGAAGAATTGGCGGGGCGGTCCAACCGTCTGGGCGGCTTCCTGCCGTCGCGGGCGATCGACATCGAGCAACCCGGCGTGTACCGCGTGAAGGCGCACATCGAGCGGCAGGGCGCGGGGGGCGACGTGGCGGGCACCGGCGACGGTGAGTTCCATCATTTCGCCATTCCGGCCGACGCCAAGCCGTTTTTGGATATTGACCTGCCTTTCAGCTCCGGCGTTGCCCCAGGCGGCGCGGCGATGGTGCCGCTGCGCTGGCCGACCGACTTGGAGGCGGTGAAGCTGCATTGGTCGATCATGATGCCCGGCGCGGTGATCGACGAGGGTTCGCGGGCGATTGACGGGGACGGTTATTCGTTCCGGATCGTGCCGCGGGAATTGGCGGCGCAGTATCCGTACATCGACGTGGCGCACTACGGCGACGGTCGCAGCATTGCGGTGGATACCATCGTCGTGGTGCTGCTGCTCGAGGCCGAGCGCGGCGGCCAAAAGGTGTGGGACATGGCGCGGATCATCCTGCGCGGCACGTCGCTGTACAACATGCGGGCCGTCACACAAGGCGACGGCGCGATGCCGCACGCCCCCGGTGGCATGCCACACGGCGCACCGCACCCATCGAAGTGAGAGTTACTTTTCCGGCAGGAATTTTTCGGTGTCGACAGTGAGGACAATGCGGTCGTCGCGCAGGTCGTAGACGTTCACCAGGCCGTCCTTGCCGCCGGAGACGAAAGCCTCGCCGTCGCGTCGCGGCTTGACCGAGGTGACCCAATCCTCGTGCAGGGGAATCACGCGTTCGGGTTGGTCGGATTCGATGCTCCAATAGCGAACGGCCCCGTCGGGATCGGCGGTGAGGAAGTGCCGGTCGTCGGGCATCAGCGCGCAGGAGATCACCCAATACTGGCCGCTGGACCAACGGCCGGTTTCGCGCCGCTTTTCCACGTCAAAGAAGCGGACCGCGCCGTCGTCACCGCAGGTCAACAGATGCTTGCCGTCGGAGGTGAACTGCACGGCGACCACGGTTTTCTCCCGACCGAGCAACGTGGCGACCTTCGAATAGGATTCGGTTTCGTAGAGGTTAAGCATTTCGGTGCCGTCGCCCCCCGCAGCCAGCAGCGAACCGTCGGGGCTGTAGGCGACAGCCATCGTGCCGCTGGGATTGGCGGCGAAAACCTTCTCACCTTTACCGGTGTCCAGATCGACGATGGTCGTCTTATCCGGCGCGAGAAAGGTCGCGCACGCGAGTTGGTTCTTCAGCGGGTGAAAGGCCAGGCCGATCACTTCGAACTCGGCGATTTCGGCATCGCCTTCTTCCTTGCCCGCAGTCGTAACGTCGAGCACGATGTTCTGCGCAATCTCACCGGTCGCCGCGTCCCACACGATGGCGCGGCTGCCCCAATCCGAGGATGCGTAGTGCTTGCCGTCCGGCGAAACGATCGCGCCTTCGAGCCAGCGGTCGTGACCCTTGAGGCGCGTGGTCAATGTTCCGGTTGCGGCGTCGAGCAACAGCACGTCGGGAAAGTAGCCGGCCACGATTACGTTTCGGCCGTCCGCGGTGAAGTCGACGCCGACCACGTAGGGAAAGAAATCTTCTTGGCGGTCGAAGAAGTTGATGTCGATCATGCGGCCCCAGTAGATGTCGACCCAATACACCGGACCGGGAAACACGAAGAAGGTGAATGCGCCGCCCGCGATCGACAGCGCGAGGATGACCAGGAGAATTTTCCAGCGGCGTTTCATGGTTGTTGTTGTGCCGCGTTTGAGGCCGGTTTGTAAAGCATGCGCCGCAAGCGCGGGTTGAGGACGGTGAAATCGCGGATGTGGTCGTAGGCATGGGAAACGTCGAGTTCGCGATAGCGGCGGTCGGCCAGATCGAGCGCGTCGTCGTCGCCGGCCAACGCTGCGGCCACGTAGAACCATTGGCGTACAGCATCTTCCTCAGCGAGCGTTTCATCGATGGGAGCGCCGGCGGCGTGCAGACCGACGGCGGCGGCCAGGCGCACCCAGGCTTCCGGCGCGCGCAGGCCTTCGCGCACCTGTTCGCGCCAACGCGCGGGTCGCAAAATCGCCAAGCCCAACATGGCCGTGGCGCGCAGGGAAAAGTCGGGATCTTGCCGCGCCTCGTTCAGCGCCGCCGCGGCACTCTCATCGCCGCATAGACTCAAACCAAGCAGCGCAGTTTGGCGCACGTCCAGCGATTCGGCCCGCCACGCCTCGCGCAGCAAACGGCGGTCTTCCGCCTCGGCCGCGAAGGCCAGAGCGAACAAAGCTTGCTGCCGCACGCGGTCGACGCGATCCACGGCCAACACGCGCAGTTCGTCGCGCAGCGCGGTCTCGGTGCGACCAGTCGCCAACCGGGCGAATTGCAGGCGCGTTTCGACATCGGCGGCTTTGGCCCAAGGGACCGGCGGCTCGACATCGATGCCGGGGCTCGACTCGCCGTGGCGTTGCACGAGCACCTTTAAAGCCGCGCGGCGCACAAGCGTGTCGCCGGTCCCGGCGCTTTGCAGCAGATCATCGGCCGACAGGCTGGGATCGACTTGAAACGGTGACGGTGCGCCCGCTTTGTTCTCGCCATCGGATTCCCAAAATTCGAGGGAAGGCTGCGCCAATAAAGTTTGCACCGCGCTGGAGGGGTCGGCGGCGTATTTTTGCAGCGCTTCCTGCGCCGCGGGTTGCGTCAAACCGCGCAGGAAAAAGACGGCCCACAAGCGCAGTTCCTCACGCTGGTCGGTAAAACCGGCGAGCAGGGCGATAGCCTTCTGCGGATTCAGACGAACCAGTTCGTGCAGCGCGAGGTCAGCCAACTCGTCGTCGACATGCGTGGCGAAGGGGAGTAAACGCGACCACGCCCGGTCGGCAGGCGCCAACGCCAACGCGCGGATGCCCGCCTCTTGCGCGAGAAAATCACGGCGGCGAGCCCACGGCCCGATCACCTTCGGCGCGCCCGGCCACTCTAGATCGATGAGACAAAACGCGGCCTCGATTCGCACCGCCCGATGCGGCGACTGCAACAGGGGCGTCAGCTTGTCGGCAAGATCGCTACGACCGGCGTCGGCGATGCCGAACGCGCCTTCCATGACGAACTCCGGATCGCCGGAATCCAAGGCTTCGAGCCACGGAGTGAGCGGATCGAGGTCGCCCGCCTTCCGGCGCGCGGCCAGGGCGGCCAGTCGCACGCGGAAATCGTCGTCTTGGGCAGCGGCGCGCAAAAGCGGCAGACCCCGGCCCGGTTCGGCGTCGGCCAGTTCGTCGAAGAGGGCCAATTTCTTTGCCGTCGATAGCTGCGCAAGGTTGTCGGGAAGCACGGCGGGCGTCAGGGGCGCGTCGCGGCGATCGTTTTTGTCGCAGGCGGCCAGCAGAAGCGCGAGCGCAACAAGCAGGAGGGCGCGGCGGATCATGCGGCGCTCGAGGCCGGGCGTTTCGGGCGTGTCCATATCCATACGAGAAGCCAGACGAGCAGGGATGTCAACATGATGACCAGCCCGAGATAGAACATCGGCGGACGGAAACACAGTTCGACGCGCTGACGGCCCGGTGCGGTCAAGTTGACGGCGAGCAGTCCCGCGTGAGAAGTCAACGCGCCGGTGTCGGTACGCCAACCAGGGTCGTGGTTTTGATTGATGACCAGCAGCGTGGGCCGGGAAGTTTCCGCTTCGATCGCGATGGTGTTGGCGGCGATGTCGATGTCGAGGATCGTTCCCGCCTCGCCGTCCACGAGATACGCTTCGCCCCGGTAGCGAGGATTGAGCGTGGGTCGACCGGCGGGGTCGCCGAGGTATTTGGCGACGGCGTACTCGGGCAGGTAGATGTCAGCATACCAGTCAATCGTGCCGACGCCGCGCGTGAGATTGTAGTACGCAAGGTACTGGTAGGGGCGCAGCATTTCGCGGTAATTGAGTCCCTTGGAGAAAAGATCCAGTGGCGGCCGGGCCTGCGATTTGACGTGATAGATGGACGCGGTTGGCGGGAGCATCGGCGCGGGCAGTTTGAACAGTTCGGCCCAACACGAAGCGTTCATCACCGCGAAGGGCAGCACGCTCAGGAACGCGATGATGAGCAGCGGCTTTCGCCAGGCGCGCCCACGAGTCGCGGCAAGCAATTTCGGGAAGGCCGGCGCCGCGGCGAGCACCACGACGAGCATGATGAAGTAATTGAGGTACTTGTATACATCTCCCATCGCGCTCAACAGCGGGATTTGCCAGATGGTGTATCGGTACAAATCCAGCGGCGCTCGGGACCCGAAACACCACCAAACAAAAAGCCCCCCCGCGATCAGCCACGGCCACAATCGGCGCCGGCCGAACCACGCACCAAAGAGAAATAGAATCACCGCGGGCCAGGGAACGCCGAGAGAATCGTATTCGGGGGTGGCGGGCAGATTGTACTTGTCGTATTTCGCCTCTTTTTCCACGTGGGTTACCAGCGCATGTGCGAAGTGCCCCGCGCTTTGATAAAAGCGCTGCCAACTGCTGCGCTCTTCGTACGGTTTGTCGTCCAGGTCTTCGTCGTGCGGGTAATAGCCTTGCTGTCGCAAGTGTTGAATTTGCCACAACCGCGGCCCGGCGACCGAGCACATGACGGCCAGGGCGAGGCCCAAAGCCAACACGGGGCGCCAGGAAAAACGCCAACGGCCGTCGGGTCGGGAGAAGCTTTTGAGCACGACGAGTATGACGGCGAATAGTGCGGTGGCGGCAATTCCCCACACGGCGATCCACGAAAAAAGCGCCAGTAGCAGGCCGGCGACGATCGCGTATCGCCAGTGGTCGAAAGCTCGAAACAGGAAATACAAAATCAAGGGAACGAAATGGTAGACGGCCATGTTGTAGAAGCCGACCAGCATCATCGAGGGGAACCAGCCCGAAACCAAATAGGCGAAGGCCGCGAAGAGGGCGCCGATGTTACCCGCCTTCAGGATGTCGCGGGCCAGGAGGAAGACGCCCCACGCGCCGAGGAATAGCAGCAGCATCAGGTTGATTTTGACGCCGTACACTTCGCCGAAGAGCGCGGGCGCGACGGCCAGGGGCGTCAGCGAAGCGTCGGTGGGGTGCATGTACACCGGATAGCCGCCGCCGAGGTAGGGCGACCACAAAGGGAACTGCCCGAACTCGTGCAGGCTTCGGTACAGGTTGGCGTCGAAGAGCCGCGTGCTGAGCCAGTCGAGGTTTCGGAAGTCGTCGGGACTTTGGATGCCGTTGGGAACGAACCACATCGGAATACAGAAAAGCACCGCCGCAACCGCGAGACCGGCCGCAGCGTATCGTGTGGAAGGTTTACGTGATGTCGCGTCCGCCATGTGGACGAATACCATAGCAAATTTTGCCGGTCAGTGAGTATCTTTGTCGGCCGATTATTCCCGAAACAGATTCGCGCCCTCGACCGCGGGTTTCCCGGCGAACAGCGCTCGTGAATTCAGCAAGCGGCTGTCGCGCAGGATCAAGCGAATGGCGTCGTAGACTTTCTCGGCGCCGCGCGTGGCTTCGAAGAAGAGCACGACGACGATGGTGTCGGCCTGCACCGGCTTGCCCGTGCCGTGGTCGAAGGTTTCGAGGAAGGGGTATTGGATTGCCCATTGGTGCGGTCGCAGCACGAGTTCCATGCCCTCGCCCGACACGCGGCGTTGTCCTTCATCAAGCAAGAAGCCGGGCATGTTGATCGAGTGGGTCAGCGTGATATCGGTGAGACCGGCCGGCCAGCGCAACGGCACGTGAATGTCGCGTTGGATCGGCGTGGCAGACACCGGCGGTAACGCCGCGTGCAGCAGCGGGGCACCGTCGTGCGGCACCGCGAAATTGAAAAACTCGCCGTCGCCGCTACCGGCGACATCGCCGGATTTCCCGTCGCGCTCGACGAGTACGCGCACGCGGTAGACGCCGGGTTGATTCAGGAAAACCGGGCGCGGCGCGGGTGTCTGCCCCAGGCGGTTGGAACGTCCGGCGACGGTTTCGATCGCGCCGTCGGGTTTGGTGACGGCGAAGGAAACATTCGCTTCGGCCGGGGGCATGACCGTGCCGCCGAGCATCATCGGGTCGCCGACGAAGTACACAACCGAGGTGTCCATGCCCAGGCAGTAGTATTGGTCGCGGCCGTTGATCTGCAGCAGCGGCCGGCCGCCGGGTTCGACCACGGCGTTGTCGGCCAGTCCGGGCGCCGGGGAGACGATGGCCGAGGCGTAGGCATCGTAGTAATTGCGCTTGGCCGCAAGGTCCTTGATCACCACGCCCGCCATGACCCGATATACGTCGCCGGGCATGTCGCCGTTCGGGCGGGTTTTGACGTTCACTTCGCGGGCGTTGGGGGAAATGATCCAGTACGTCTGCATATGCGATTGGGAGTAAGCCAGGTTGAGTACCTGAAATCCGGGTCGAATCACCGAGAGGTAAGTGTAGCCTTCCAGGAGGTTCTCGCTCGGGAATTGGTACGGATTCCAGCCGTGCGCGTTGGCCGACATCACCGGGAGCTGGTACGGGGAAGCGGCGGAAATGAGGTACGTCCCCAAATCGTCGGCGGAGTTGAACCACGCGTCGGGTTCGTAATGGATAGCGCCGTCGGTACCGAGAGACGGATCGTTATAAGGTTCGCCACCGGGATTGTAGGCGGCGACGATTCGCGCCGCGAGAGCCGGGTCGGGAACCTCAATGCTCAACGCGTTGCTCAATGCGCTTTCGAAGGGATACGTCGCGCCGACGAAAACCGTATCGCCGCTGATGTAAGGGATGATGTAGTCCGTGCCGCTGTACGAGGGCTCGTCGAGGTAGGGACAGGTCGATTCCTCCCCGCCGGTGAAACGGGCGACGCCGCTGAGTCGATCGTCATGCTTGCCGACCACGTGCGTCGTGCCGCCGTGCAGGATGACTTCCGGTTCCCGCGGCGCGATCACACCCGCCGAGGATTGCGCACCCATCCATAAACGGCCGGCCGGGTCGAGGTAGCGCGCCTCGAGGTGCGAGTAGTACTCGCCGGGTTCGTCGAACGCGAGACGTCTGCCTTCGCCCACGAAATGCCCGAAGCGATTGGCGGGGCCTTCGTAAACCACTTCCCGCATGCGCTCCGGATCGGAGTTGGGAAAAAAGCGCGCCACCAGCCGCACCTGGGCGGGGACCGCCGGGTTTAGGTGAAACGAAGAAGGGTACCGGGCGCCCACCAGAAAATTCGTGCCGGGTTTGACCGGCGTGGAAAAGGAGATCGGCATCGCCACGGTAAACCGATACGTGCCGCCCGCGGTATAGTCGCGTTGGTAGCGGTCCTGGGTGCGGCCGGTAAGTTGCAGCGCGTAATCGCCGGTTTGTTGCAGGTCTAAGAGAAAACCGCCGCCGGAGACGCGCTGCCCGGCTTCATCAATGCCGACCAAGCGCTTTTCACCCAGGTCGACGGTTGTGCCGCCGGGATCGGTCAGCACGGCCCGGGCCGATCCCGTTCCGCGTAGGAAGTTTTTTTGGACGTTCACCCCGTCGATGCGTTCCAGAAACATGCCGGTCAAGCCGTCGTTCGGGCTTAGCGAAGGCAAACCCGGGTAAACCGTGTAACGGCCCGGCGACACGCGGAAGGCGGCCGGCGAAAACGCGCGGTTGAGCATCTGACAGCGAGCCTGATCTTCCACCGGCAGCAGTCCGGACCGATTCGACGTCTCATGGTCGTGGAAAATCGTCCACGGCAGATGCGGCGTCGCCGGACGGCCCACGACGACCTCCGGCAATACGTTGCCCGCCGAGACAAATTCGCCCGCTCCGATAGTGCGGCCCAAATACTTGTGCGCCCAACCGCCGATCAAGGTTTCCGGATCCTGCGCCGGAAGCTCGAGGATGGAAGCCAGACGGCCGAGGTTGATTAGCGAGCGCGATCCCCGGAAGCGCACGAAGAGATCGACGTGGGGCCGGTAGTAACCCGGCGGCGTGTCGGCCGGGAGTTGCGCGATGATCCGACCCGTCAAATGCGTGCGACCGCCGCGGGCCCAATCGCCGGCCGAGAACTCGTGAATTCCTTCAAACGGGCTGCCTTGGCGGCTACCGAGGGCGCGCACCGGCAGGATGCCGTGGTAGTAGGCCAGCGGAATGCCCGCGCTCGTGAAGCGCGAGGAGATGCTGGTGGTCGTGAGCCCCGTCGCGGTGCCATTTTCGTCGTACACCTGCTCGCCCACGACGGCGACGACCAGGCTTTCGATGACATCGGGACGCCCGCGCATGTTTCGCAGGTCGACATCGAGGTCGAAGGCCATCGTCCAGGAGCCGCCGGGTTCGGCTTCGACGGCGTCCACGTGCACTTCACCGGTCCAGGGCAGGTGGCCGCGACTTTCGCCGACTCGAAACGTGAAGGGGTCGCCGGGGCCGTCGTCACGACCGCACGCCGCCACCATTGCCGCCAGCGCGACCAGAAGCAGTAGGCGGGCTATCGCGCGGCGGGTCACCATGACAACTCCACCGGCGCATCGTGGGGGAATAGGCGACCGAACACGTCAGGGTCATGCGGCAAGGTGTCGAGGTAATCGCCGATGGCGGGCAAGTCTTCGGCATGGGGCCGCCCGGTGCGCTTTTCGGCCATGCGCCGCAGCACGGCGTCGCGGCCGTCGCCGTCCATCACCGGGTCCAACACGAGCGTTAGGGAATGACAGTCGCCGCAATGGTTGGCGAACGCGGCGCGGCTCCGCGAATCCTCGTCGGCGGACACGGTCAGGCGGCGGGCGGCGTATCGCTTCAATTGCGCCATCCAATCGGCCCGATACGACAACGGCGCGGTGCGGGCGACGCGGTCGATGATGTCGTTCCATTCCTCGGCGACGCGCGGCGTGTCGTCCAGGTCGCTCAATCCGTGGCAACGTCCGCATTTGGCGCGCATCAGCCAGCGGTCGCGGTAGGAGCCGCGTAGCTGCGCAAAGGCCGCAACCTTGACGCCCTGCTTTTCCGAAATCGGCGCGCCATTAACGGCGCGCATGCGCGTGACGATCTCGTCCCAGCGCTCCGGCGTGCGGATCACGTTCAGCGGCAGCGAGCCGGCGTGGCAGCCGTCGCAACGGCGGGCCTGCAGCCAAGCGCCGTGAATCACCGTTGGGCTGAGGCCGGGGCCGTAGCAAGCCGCGTCGACGGCCAGCACCGCGAAGAGGGCCGTGGCGGAAGGCAGGGCGAGAAGAATCGTCACCAGCCAAAATGCCGTGCGCCGCAGCCAACCGGGTTTTGCGGAAAGTGCGCCGAACAAGCGGCGTGCCACGCGGTGTCCGAGGTACAAGGTTGCCAGGAAGAGAAACGGCAACGGCGCCCAAACGAGGGGTAGGAAAAGAATCTCTGCCCACTCGAAAAACAAGTCGTACCAATTGAACCAAGCAAAGATGGCGCGACGCGCCGCGGCCGCCAGCGAATAGCAGGCGGGCAGGTATACGAAATAGCTCAATGCCGCCGCCGCCAGCGTCCCACCGAGATACGCCGCCGCACGCGTCAACGGGCCGATGCGATAAACGACAGCGGTGGTCATCACGGTCGTGCCGATCCGAGCCAAGCGTCCAGATCGAGTCGGAACAGACCTTGTTGTCCCGCGAAATAGGCGAGGCCCCGCTGCGTGTCCAGGGCGATGCTTTTGACGTGACCGCCGACCTGCAGCCGACCGCGCAGTTCCAGCGTGCGCACATCGAAGGCTCGCAGTACGCCGTCGTAGATGCTGGAGACGAGCAGCAGGCCGCGTGATTCGTCGACGGCCAGCGCGCGGGTGCCTAGTCCGGTGCGGAGAATGCCGTCCACTTGGAACGAGTCCAGATCGACGACCGTGACGCGCGACTCGTAAAAGCGCCCGACGAACAGGCGGTCGACTTGCGGCGCGAGCGCGGCGTCGTAGTTGGCGCCGCCGATGAAGAGACGACGCCGGACGCGCCAGTCGGCCTCGTTCAATTCGGTGAGGTGGGCGTTGTACCAGAGCGAAATGATGTACAGGCGCTGCGGGCTGTAGCGGTTGTCGACAATCAAATCCTGGATGTCGCCGATATCAGGCGTCGGCTGATCGCGGAAGAACCGGCCGGTGTCCGGGTCGAAACCCAGCAAGCGTTCGCGATCTTCGCAGCCCACGTACAGGTACTCGAGGCGATCGTTCCACCGGATGCTGTTGATCCAACACAAATCGGTAAAGGGGTACACGTCGGCGACCTGGGCGCGTTGCGGGTCGATAGCCACGACGATGTCTTCCAAGCGGCCGCCCGTCCCGCGCAGCAAAGCCTCTTTCAAGTCGGGGTAGGGGTAGAAGGTAGCGAGCAGGCGGTCGCGCGACGCGACGTAGATCAGGTCTTCGGGCGTGCCCCAGAACGCGATTTCATCGGATTTTTTCATATCGCGCAGGGGGCCGGGATTGACGGGTATGGCTTGGCGTTCGGCGAGGGAAAACTTCACGATCTGGTTGCGCGGGCGCAAGACGAGAAAGAGATTCTCTCCGGCCTCATCCAACACCGCGCGAAAGACTTCGGGCACGTCCGCCAAATGGGTGAGGGCCGGGTGACGCTCGCAGTGAAACACCCGAAACGAGTAGGTGTGCAGCATCGCCAGCAACGCAAAGAGACAAAGAAAGACCAAGCGCTTTGGATATCGCCGCGGGTCGAGTCGAAAATCGGGCAACGGCGAAAAACCCCACGAGGTCAGCCCATCGACGGCGAGCAACGCGAAAGCCGCCGACAACAAGGTCGAAGGGAATAGGATCGGCCGTTGGAAGAAGCGGGCGTAAACCCCCAACACGACGGCAGCCACCACCCACGCCGCCAGCGTGCGAGCCAGCCGGCGCCCGGCTTGCGGGCGGCGGAAAAAGAGCGTGATGAGCACGAGCGTCGCCGCGCCGACGACCGCGATGTAGAGGTTGTTCGCCATGACGCCGGCTTGCGGGTTCGAGCCGAATAGCCGCGCCGCCCACTGCAGCAGGTGATAACCGGAAGGGTTGGTGTTTAAGATCGAGTACAGATAGTAGAGCGACACCGCGCCGAGCGTGCCGATGGTCGCCACTTGCCAGGCGCGCGGGTCCTTTTGACTCAGGGGCACTAAGCGGCGGTCGAGGCGTCCCCATGCGGCCCAGCACGCGATGCCGGCGAGCAGTGCGACCGTCAGCTCTTTTTCCATCAACGCGCCGAAAAAGATCACGCCGACTTGCCCGGTCAGCACAACCAGTGCGACCGCCCAGGCATACGCTTTCCAGAGCCACGGTGCGCGGCGACGCAGCACGAAGGCCGACACGCCGACCACCAAGGCGATCCCGGCGGTGAGGGGCAGAACCCAATCGCCTTCGGTCAGCCACAAAAAAACGGAAACGACCACCGTGAATACGGCGTGTTCGATGTAGACCGCGCCGGGTAGGTTTTGTTCGCCCAGCAAGTTGCCCAGCGCCCACAACACGGCGGCGCCCAGCAGCAGCCGGAACGCGATATTCAGTGGACCCGCGGCGGATTCCTCGGCTTTATGCGGCGCTCTTTGCATGAGGTTAAATGTAGCGGATCGCGGTATGACGCGCTATCCCGACGACAAGCGAATTGAATCGCGCGCCGATTTCCGCTATCCATCGTATCCATGAACAAATCTCGTCGCTGGTTGTGGGCCGCGTTGCCGCTTTGCCTGGCGGCGGCGGCCGCGTTCGCGTACTTCGTGTACCCAGGCTCCGTCGTGTGCGTCGATCTGTATTGGACGGCGCTGATTGAATCGCGGCTGGTCGACCCGGGGCGCGATCAATACCCGTGGACCGTGGCCGTGGATTGGTCGCCGGACGGCAAGACGTTGGTCTCTTCGGGATACCATCACGACGTGTTTTTGTGGGACGTGGAAAGCGGCACGCTGCGGCGACGATTGCGCGGGCACGCCATGTGGGTGCAGGAAGCGATCTACTCGCCGGACGGAGAGACGATCGCCACCGCCGATTGGGGCGGCAAGGTCATGTTGTGGGATGCGGCCACGGGCGCGCCGCGCCACGAGTTGCAGGCGGACGGCGAATTGTTTTC
Organism: Candidatus Lernaella stagnicola; assembly: GCA_030765525.1. NCBI lineage: Bacteria > Candidatus Lernaellota > Candidatus Lernaellaia > Candidatus Lernaellales > Candidatus Lernaellaceae > Candidatus Lernaella > Candidatus Lernaella stagnicola. Next base: position 81,639 of record JAVCCK010000023.1, on the reverse strand, counting down.
GGTGGCCTTTCACCCGACCGAACCGCTCTTGGCGGCGGGATCGTACGAAGGCCGGGTTACGCTGTTCGACCTGAACACCGGCCTCGTGCGGCAGTCGCTGGCGGGCAACGAGGGCGGCGTGCTGTTTTTGAGCTTTTCTCCTGACGGCTCGCGGCTTGCGGTGGCGGGCGAGGACACGCGCATCCACGTGCGGGAGACGATTAATTACAGCATCGTGGCGCAACTGACCGGGCACACGGCGGGCATCACGTCGCTGTCGTTTTCGCCGGATGGTCGGCAACTGCTTTCCAGTGGCGACGACGGCACGATCCGACTGTGGAACGTCGCCGAAGCGCGGCTGGAGCGCACGTGGCAGGCTGACCGCGACTGGATCAATTTCTTGACCTTTCTGCCCGACGGCCGGGGCTTTTTATCGGCGGCGGCCAACCGGCGCGTTCAATTGTGGGACGTCGACCGAGCCGAGCCGCGGCGATCCTGGGACATTCACCGCGACTGGGCGCAATGCGTGCGCGTTTCGCGCGACGGTCGCCGCTTCGCTTCGTGCGACAAGTCGGGCCTCATCTGCGTCGTGAACCTGGCAAGCGGTGAAGTGGAACGAACCATCGACGTAGGCGCAGTGCTTAGTCCTTAGGCGGTTGACCCCCGGTCGCCAACGCCCCGCGAATTAAAAACAAGTAGCCGGCAAAATACGCCAGTTCGCCGAGGCAAAAGGCGTCGCTGTGTAGCGCGACCAGGCGGAAGTAAAACAGGTCGCCCACGCAGTAGAGGCCGAAGCCGAGCACCGGCCAGAAGCGTTGCGGCGCGCGATACGGGCCGAGCGGCACACCCGTTGCCAGCAACATCGCCGCCATGAGCAGCACGATCATATCCGCCGTGACGAACGCGAAGGGCGCGGCGGCGGAGGACGACGGCGCCAGGTTGTCAACGAGTGGCACCAGGACACCGAGCACGGCGAACAACGTGAGAACCGCCACACCCAGCGCGGCGGCGAGGGTGCGCCCAAAACCGGGCGTACGTTCCTCCTTGGTTTGCAGCCACAGCCCGGCGGTCGCAGCGATGAGGGCGATACGCGCCGCGAGCCAAATCAAAGTCGGCGCGGTCAAACCGAGGTCGTCGTTGTCCACTTCGGTAAAGACGAATTCCAACAACGCGAAAAGCAACTCACCGGCAAACAGCAACGCGACGGCCACAGCCCACACGCGGTACAGGCGATCGCGTCGCGCGGCGAGGAAGGACGCAACGACCGCGACACCGGCGGTGAGCGACAGGTTGGCGTTGAGAATGGCGAGGTAGAGCGTCTCCGAGACCGGCAGCCATTGCCATTTGTAGATCGCCAGACCGAGGGCTGCGCAGGCAAGGTACGCCCAAAGCGCGCGCGACGGCCACGTGATGCGGGATGGCAGTGGGGTCATCAAAACGTCTCGCTTTTGGATTCGCCGGCGATCATATCATAAGTGGCGTTTTGGTGGCGGTGTGGCCGGGCATTTGTTAAACTCGCCCAATGATTGAGCCGGGCACGAGGCAAAACAAAATCCACGGCGTCCTTATCGCCAACCTAACCGCCGGGCTGCTGGCCGCGGCGGCGACGTGGTTCCTGTGGATCCCCTTCGTCTATCACATGGCCCTGATCGTTCTTCGGGAAATCTTCCCCTGGTTCATTTGGTACAAGCCTTACGAGCGCGTTTCGAGTGAGATCATCGACAACGACCTGTGGAAACCGCTGCCGTTTCTGTTTCTGGCGACGTTTTTCCTGCTTCGTCGCGCGGGGTATGCGATCGCGGGCATCCGGCGCGGGAAAAAGCCGTGGACGGTTGGGCGGGTATTTCGCACGCTGCTGGCCGCGGCGGTGTTGGTGCCCAGCGCGGCGTACTTTTTGGTCCCGTTCGCGTTTACGGCGCATTATCAAATTCGCACGTTTCCACCTACCGGCCATTTTCTGCAGCGGCAGAAATGCTCTTTGTGCCACCCGGCCGACCGCCCGTTTCATTACATGAAAGAATCGGCGCAGTGGCGACTGACCGTCGAGCGCATGCGCGAAAGCAACGGCGCGCCGATCGATGGCGAGCAAGCGGAAACGATCATCGCCTATCTGGCGCGAAAAAATACGTATGACGACGCCTCGCTGTTTCGTGCCAAATGTCGCCGTTGTCATGGCTCGGATGTTCTGGAGCGACGCGAACGCACGGCGGCCGAATGGGAGTTGATCGTCAACCGCATGCAACACCTTTCCGCGTTTGCCTACCGGGAAGAATGGGCGCGGCAACTGCGTCGCTATGCCGCCGAGCACTTGGCGGCGGCCACCGGCGATGCGGGTCGCGCGGACAAAATCCTGTTTGAAAGGCGTTGCGGCCGATGCCATCAACTCGACCGCGTGCGGGTACCCGAGGCGCTGTCGCCGGGCGTCGCGGTGGTGGTCGAGCGCATGGCGGCGAAGGTTCCGGGGATGATCGCCGCGGATGAAGCGGCGCGGCTGGCGGATTTCGTGCCCGCGTTGCCGGACGATGCGGCCGAATTCCGCTCGCTGTTCCCGCACGACCGGCTGGTGGAGGCGACATGGTGAGGCGGGCGTCCATCGTGGTTGTCGCGCTCTGCCTGGCGATGCTCGCGGCTTGCGCGGGCGAAGTCGAAACCGGCGCCGGCTTCGAGGTGGGCATCGAGGACGCCTTCTACCCCTGGCGTGGCACTGTGCGCGCGGATTCTTTCGAGGCCAAGCCGGGAGAAGAATGGCACGCGGATTTTGATATCGAAATTGATTTCCGTCGCTTACGCGAGTATCCCGACGTCGTCAAAGGGGTGGCCGTCGTGTTGGTCGGCGAGCAGGTCTACGACGAAGACGGCATTACGACGGGGCTGACCGCCACGGCGCTGTCTTCGCGTTTCACCAGTGCGGGCGTGCCGATCGCCTATTACGAGGGGACGCTGCCGGTGCGGGCGCTTGGCAATCAGCGCGGCAGTCCGTTCGAGGCGGCGACTGAGTTTCGCGGCGATTCCTGGACGCGTGGCGGGCGCGGTCGTTTTAAAGGACGGTTGAGCGCCGTGCTGCCGCCGGACATCCCGCCGGGATTTTACCGGCCGCACGTGAACGTCTTCGTCAAGTTCGCCGGCTCCAACACACCGATCGACCTCGCGCACTTGCCGGTGCGACTCGAGCAATGGTTGGTGGAGAACATTCGCACCGGGGGTACGCAGCGGGCGCACGAGGCGTTGCGGGGGCGCATGCCGCCGGACATGCGGGAGTTCATGCAGGCGCCGCAAGTGCTGCCGGCGGTGCAGATCGGCGAGCCCGCGCCGCCGCGCGTGGCGTGGACCGTGTTTCAGGATGTGGAGGAATACGGCCAGTCGGGGATTCTCGCCAACGAGGATAAGGAATCGTTGGGGCTTATCTCGCGGGTGCGGCTGCCCACGCCGCTTACGCTGCTGCCGCGGCAATACCGGGTGAATCCGGGCATACCCAAGTTGTATCCGGAAACGGCGTTGGCCGATTTGTTTATCGGTCGTTCGACCGTGCCCAGCCGCGTGAAAAATTTCATGGACTTCGGACGGGTCGGCGCAAAGGCGGACGAAGGGCCGTATGCCGACGCGAAGCTGACCGGGCCGGACGGCACGACGCTGGATCTGGGGCGTCGTTTGTTCGTGGGCGAAGGGTCCGACGGCCCGTTGCTGGAAAACAGTGGCTTTACGTTGGACCTGCGTGAGACCGGCGACTACCGGCTGGAGTTGACCGGGCGCATGTTCGATCAACTCGGCCGGGGGTACGAGGCCGGCGGCACCTATGATTTCACGGTGGCGCTGCCGTTGTCGTTTTCGACGCCCGTGAAGCCGGGCACGAACTTCCTGGAGGGCGCGCGCTTTCCGGCCGTCGCGCACATCAATCCGCCGGTGCCGGCCGAGGTCACCGTGGATGTGGAATACGTGCCGCAATCGGACATGCGGCGGCGCGTCGTGCGTTCTTTTCGCGGCAAGGCGAATCGGTTTGGGCATTTCGTGCCGCAAGGACAAGCGCCGTTGGTGATGAGTGAGCCGGGCGAATATCGCTCGCTGGTGACCGCGCAGTATCGCGACGAGCAGGGCGTGTTGTGGCAGGGAGCGCAGGCGTCGGCGGGTGTGGTGGCCGAGCACGATCCCGAAATCGTGTTGCACGGCGGACGAACCTATCTGCAGCCGCCGCGTCTCGGGCCGCCGCACTACGGTGGCAAAGAGCGCTACGATTCACGCACCGAGGGCGGTTCGTCGTTCCTGTTTTTGAAATTCCTTACGCAGTACGACTACACGCTGCCCTACCACAGCGGCGACACGCTTTTTGCCGCGACGACGTATCCTTACGAAACGGTGATCGGCATCGTGCTGTCGATGGAAGCTAAGACCAAGCAACTCGCGCGGCGCATTGTCGAGGCGTACAACCCGTCGGGGCAGCCGCTGAATTTTCCGGCCGTGTCCCTCCTGCACCAACCGGAACTGCTGCCGGACCTGTTCAAGATATCCGACGACAATTTCGGCTACCACCGCATCACCGCCGAGCAGCCGGACCACCTGCCGATTTTGTCGGCGAGCGAACGCGGCTGGTCGCCGATGCAATTCCCCGACAAAAACACGTTGGAAGCGTATGCCTACATCTCGGTGATCCGCCCCGGATTCTCGGTGATGACCATGGCCTTCACCGGTTCGCTGATGGGGCCGTGCTGGATCATCGCGCCCAACAGTTACGGCGGCCAGATCAACACGAGTCCCAACGGCGACCTGCCCGGCGATTTGTATCGCGTCATGGCCGGGCTGGTGTTCAAGGACAAGATCACCGGCGAAAATCACTACGACGCCTACGCCTCGACGATTATTGCCTCGCCGCCGGGCAGCTACGCCAACGCCGTCACAGCGCCCGGCGAGCGACCGCTGATGTCGGTGAACGGCCGCGACCAGTACTACTTCATCGGGTTGGACACGTCGGAGTCGTTTTTGGTCGGCGAACAAATGGTGCTGGGCGGCACGGTGATGCCTCCGGTGGCGGCCGACGTCGCGTTCACCGTGACCAGGCCGGATGGGAGCCAAGTCGCGACCGGTGGGCGGTCCAATCGCCTGGGCGGTTTTGTGGCGCCGGACCGCGTGGCGGTCGATCAGCCGGGTGTGTATCGCGTGGGCGTGAAAATCCAAGGGGAGCATACGTCCGGTGACGTGGCCGGGAGCGGCGACGGCGAGTATTTCCATTTTGCCGTTCCGGAAGACGAGCCGAAGTTGCTGAACATCGAACTACCGGTGTTCTCGCGGGTGAAGGCGGGGGAGGACGTCGTCGTGCCCCTGAGTTGGCCCGCCGAGTTGACCGACGCGAAAATCACCTATTCGATCATGATGCCCGGCACGGTGCTGGATGAAGGCGTGCGGGAAGTGTCGGGTGCGGATTTTCGTTTTCGGCTTAACCCGACGCAACTGGCGATTCAGTACCCGTTTATCGACACCGTCGATTTCGCCACCGGCCGCAAGCTTTACGCCGATACGATCGTGATGGTGTTTTTCCTGGAAGCCACCAGGGGCGGGCAAAAGACCTACGATGTGGTGCGGATCATTCTGCGCGGCGACCGGCTGTTCAATTCGCGTCCGGCTCCCGGTATGGCGACCACCATGCCCCACACCGGCCCGCTGCAGCACCCTCCGTCAGTCGGTGTGCCGCCCCCCGCGCCGGCGTTTCACGCGCCGCCGGAATAATTCCGTTTTCGGCTCCGTTCCCCCTTGCGTCGGGCGACATTTTGCTCAAGAATTGAACCGCGTTCAGTTTATGAACGCCATTCAGTAAACAACAGTTAATGGGGACGAGCCCGCCGGATGGAGCGGGTTGGAAGGAGGCGTTGATGTATCCCGACTTGAAGGGAAAGATCGCAGTCGTCACCGGCGCCGGCAAGCGCACGGGAATTGGGTTCGCCATTGCCGCGAAGCTGGCGCAATCGGGCGCGAACGTCGTTCTTGCCGACCTGGGCGCACTGCCTTTTGACGACACCGGTGTGGCGGTGGGTCGTCGGGAGGAGATGGACGAATTGGCCGCCGAACTCGCCGAGCAGCACGGCGTGGAAACGCTGGCGGTGGATTTGAACGTGTCGGACGCCGCGTCGATCGCCGCGATGGTCGAGGCCGTGCGGGAGAAGTTCGGCCAGGTCGATATTCTGTGCAACAACGCCGGGGCGTCGTTTGGCGTGCCGAACATGGTGCACACGTACGACGAAGACGCGTGGATGAAAACGATCGACGTCAATTTGCACGGCGTCTTTCGCATGACGCGCGCTCTGTTGCCGATGATGTTCGGGCGGCCGGCCAGCATCGTGAACACGGCTTCGCGGGCCGGGAAAGTGCCGCCGGTTTTCAACGGCGCGTACGCGGTGGCCAAGGCGGGCGTGATCATGCTGACCAAGGTGATGGCCAGGGAATTGGGCGGCATGGGCATTCGCGTGAACGCCGTTTGCCCGGGTCAGATCGACACCGACCTCGAGCGCTGGCGTTTTGGTTTGGAAGCCGACGCGTTAGGCGGTACGATCGAGGACCGCAAAAAGGAAATGGAAAAAACGATCCCGCTGCAACGGATCGGCAAGCCCGAGGACGCGGCGTCAGTGGTGGCGTTTTTGGCGTCCGAGGCGTCTTCATATTTGACCGGCCAGGCGATTAACATCACCGGCGGGCAGTTGATGGAACTCTAGAAGGAGGATTCTAATGGCTATGGTTCCCAGTGCAAAACTCGCGGCCGAGGCGCTGATCGATCGCGGCGTGGATATTATTTTTACGTTGAGCGGCGGACACATCACGCCGATCTATTCGCATCTCGAACATTCGGATATCACGCTGTTCGACACGCGACACGAGCAAGCGGCCGTCTTCATGGCCGAGGCTTACGGACGCATGACCCGCAAACCGGGCGTGGCGATGGTGACGGCCGGACCGGGCTTCACCAACACGCTTTCGGCGATTGCCAACGCCAACATGGCCAACTCGCCGCTCGTGCTGATTTCGGGCTGCGCCGGCGTATGCAAATGCGAAAAGCTCGATCTGCAGGACGCGCCGCAAGCGCCGATCATCGCGCCGATGGTCAAGCGGGCCTTCGTGTGCCACACGCCTTCGCGCATTCCGGAATATATCGACATGGCGTTTCGTACGGCGATCAGCGGGCGGCCGGGACCGGTCTACCTGGAGTTGCCGGTCGACGTGCTGGCTACCCAGTCGGATGAAAGCGCCGTCAAGCGGATGAAAACCACGATCGATTCGCACCCGGTCGATCGCGCCGGCGCGGCGAAGTTGATCGAGATGATTCGCGCCGCCAAGCGGCCGATGGCTGTGGCGGGCAGCGGCGCGTGGTACGCCGGCGTTGAGGGTGAATTGGTCGCGTTCGCCGAGAGGACGGGCGTGCCGATTTTCACCTCGGGGATGGGCCGCGGCCTTATCCCGGACGGGCACCCGCTGTGCTTCGAGTCGGCGGTGGGCACGCGCCCGGGCGCGGTGCTGATGGCCCAGTCGGATGCCGACCTGATCATCCTGCTGGGCAACCGCATCAGTCTGTATTACATCTTCGGCGACTTGTTCGATTCCCGTGCGAAACTCGCGCAGGTGGATATCGCGCCGGAGGAGATCGGCCGCAACCACAGCATCGATTTGCCGATCGTCAGCGACATTCGCGGCCTGCTGACCGAGTGCGTGGAACTTGCCGACGCGCAGGGTCTGGCCGAGTCGCTGCCCCCGCAGTTCGCGGAGTGGACGGCGGCCTTGCAGGTCAACGCCGACCAGTCGAAAAACCAAGTCAAGTTCATGTGGGAAAATGAAGGCGTGCCGATTCACGCCATGCGTCTGGCCAAAGAGATCGACAACTTTCTGGATCGCGATGACGACATCGTCGTGGCCGACGGCGGCGACACGCAGATCTGGATGGGTATGACGCGCACCGTGCGCGGGCCCGGGCGTTACCTGGACTCCGGGCTTTTTGGTTGCCTGGGCGTCGGGCTGCCTTACGCGAACGCCGCCCAAGTGCTGAATCCCGATAGCCGCGTGTGCCTCATGATCGGCGACGGCTCCACCGGTTTCAACTTCATGGAATTCGAGACGGCCGTCCGCAAGAAACTGCCGGTCGTCACCGTGATCAGCAACGACCTGGGGTGGGGCATGATCCGCCATAGCCAGCAGTTACGCCTGGGGCACGCGATCGAAGCCGGCACGTACATCGGCGAGGTGCCGTACCACAAACTGGTCGAGGCGCTAGGTGGTAAGGGCCTGCGGGTCGATAAACCCGAGGACATCCGCCCCGCGCTGGAAGAAGCGTTCGCCTCGGGAGTTCCGACTTGCATCAACGTGATGACCGACCCCGACACAATCAGTCCGGGAAGCATCGCATTGGCCAACGTGTACTAGCGGCGGCCGGCCGCAAGGAGCTGTCTGATGAAGGCGTTTTACGGAACGTTCGCATGGATCGATGTGCGGCGGCGAAGCGTCGAAGTGCGGCAAATCGCCGAAGAGGATTTACGGCGGTTTCTCGGCGGCGGCGGCTTGGCGGCGAAAGTCTTCCTCGACGAGGGCGACGACGAGGCCATCGTTATCGCCAACGGGCTGCTCACCGGCTACCGGGTGCCCACGGCCTGCAAAACGTCGATCGTCTTCCGGTCGCCGCTGACCGGCATCTTCGGCGAGAGCAGCGTCGGCGGTAAATGGGGCGCGCAACTCAAAAAAACCGGCATCGACGGGCTGGTCATTCGCGGCCGCAGCGAAGCGCCCGTCTACCTTTTCGTCAGCGACGGAACGGTCGAGATTCGCGACGCTTCGCCGTGGTGGGGAATGGGTACTTTCGAGGCCTACGAAGGCTTGCGAGGGGAATTGCCGGACGGTGCGCAAATCGGGTTGATCGGACCCGCCGGCGAGAACGGCGTGGGCTTCGCCTCCATGATTTTTGAAGGCGAGAACGCCCGCGCTGCCGGGCGCACCGGCGTCGGCACGAAATTCGGCGAGAAAAAAATTAAAGCCGTGGTCGTCGCGGGAGGCGCGGCGCCGCAACCACACGACGACACCGGATTGCGTGAATACGCGCGGCCGTTCAACGCGCAATTGCGTGAGCGGGCGGCGGGCCTAAGCAAATTCGGCACATCGGGCGCGGTCGCGCGTCGCGAGGTGTCGGGTGATCTGCCGATCAAGAATTTCGCGTTGGGTAATTGGGAACCGGCGGTCGAAATTTCCGGGCAGGCGTACGCCGAGCATCTGCATTTGCGGCATCATGCGTGTTTCATGTGTCCGATCGGCTGCGCGAAGAAAATCAAAATCACGACCGGTCCGCACGCCGGTTTGGAGACGACGCAACCCGAGTACGAAACGGTGGCGGCGCTGGGCTCGAATCTGCTGCACAGCAGCCGCGAGGGCATCGCCGTGGCGAATCGACTGTGCAACGATATGGGAATCGACACGATGTCGACCGGCGTGGTGCTCGGCTTCGTGTTCGAGTGCGTCGAGCGCGGCATCCTCAGCCAAGAGCGGGTCGGCCTGACGGGCGCGAAACCGGTGTGGGGCGATACCGAGGCTATTTGCGAGTTGATCGAAATGATCGCCGGGCGGCGCGGCATCGGCGATGTGTTGGCGCATGGGGTGCGGCACGCTGCGTCGGTCTTCGGCGGTGGGAGCGAGCGCTTCGCGATTCATGCCAAGGGCTTGGAACTGCCGATGCACGATCCGCGCGCGCTGGTCAGCGCCGGGGCGACGTATGCCACGGGCAACCGCGGGGCGTCGCATAACGAAGCGCCGGCCTATTACGTGGAAGAGGGGATGAAAATCGAAGGCTTCCCAACCGGCGTCGATCCTCACACGCCGGCGCAAAAGGGAGCGATGACGGCGAAGATGCAGAATCTCAGCGCCATTTTTGACGCCCTGGGTTTGTGCAAATTCATGTTGGCCGGTGGGGTGAGCGCGCGCGAAATGGCGCGTTTCACGGAACTGGTTTGCGGTTGGGACGGCGACGCCGACCGGCTGCTGGAAATCGGTGACCGCATCTACGCTCTCAAACGATTGTACAATCAACGATTCGGGATCGACGGCGCATCCGACACCTTGCCGCCGCGCATTCTGGAAGAACCGCGAGGTACCGGCGGCTCGGCAAACGTGCTGCCCGACTTGCGCACGATGCTCGCCGATCTCTACCGCGCCCGCGGTTGGGATGAACAGGGACGCGTCACACGGGAAACGGCGGATCGCTTGGGTCTTGCGAACTACGTGCCGCCGGGAGAAGGGGAACGCCCATGACCGATAGCCAAACCGCACCCGCCGGGAAATCGTCGCGCTACAGGTATTTCGTCTTCGCGCTGCTGTTTTTCATGTACATGTTCGATTACATGGACCGCATGGTGGTCAGCTCGTTGCTGCCCGACCTCAAGCGCGAATGGGGCATCACCGACGCGCAATCGGGGATGCTGCTCTCGCTCGTGTACCTCTCCATCGTGGCGACGACCTTCCCTATTTCCCTGCTCGTCGATCGCTGGAGCCGGCGCAAGAGCATCGCCATCATGGGCATGATTTGGAGCACCGCGACCGGTGCCTGCGCATTCGCTTCGCAATTCATGCACCTGGCGATTGCCAAGTCGATCATCGGGGTGGGCGAGGCCGGTTACGCCACCGGCGGTACGGCCATGCTCTCGGGCCTCTTCCCGGAGAAGAAGCGCGCGCAGATCATGGGCTTCTGGAACATGTCGATTCCGCTGGGCGCCGCCCTGGGCATTGCAATGGGCGGCATCGTTGCGGCGACGTGGGGTTGGCGCTACGCCTTCGGGCTGGTGGCGATTCCCGGATTCATCGTCTCGATGCTCTTCTTCTTCGTCAAAGACTACAAAACGGTCAAGTTGGTGCGCACCGCGGTAAGCGAAAACGGCGTGAGCGCCGAAGTCAAAATGAATTGGAAAGACATCGCGCTGGAGTTTCTGAAAAACCCGACGCTGTTGTTCACCTACTTCGGTTTCGCCGCCAACGTCTTCCTGTCGACTTCGATGATGTTCTGGATGTCGACCTACTTCCAACGCACCCAGGGATTGGCCCAGGACGCCGCGGGCCTCAAAACCGGGGCGGTCTTGCTCATGGCCATCATCGGCGCGCCACTCGGTGGTTTTCTCGCCGACAAGTGGCGCAACAAACAGAACAACGCGCGGTCGCTGTTCGCGGCGGTCTCCTCGGCCTTTGCGGCCCTGGTGTTGTTCATCGCGTTTATGTACCTGGAGGGCAGTCCGGCGCAGTTTCCGACGCTGATGCTGGGGGGCATTGCCGTGGTGGCGTTTTTGCCGGGCGCGGCGGCGGTCACGCAGGACGTCGTACACCCCGGATTGCGCGCCGTTTCCTACAGCCTGTGCGTGATCGTGCAGAACCTGTTGGGCAGTGCGCTGGGCCCGCCGATGGTCGGTCACATTTCCGACACCTATGACATCCAAACCGCCATGGCCCTGCTGCCCCTGGCTTTCGCGCTGGCGGCGTTGCTCCACTTTATTGCGGCGATGTTCTACAACCGCGACTTTGCCAAGGTCGAAAAAGTGGAACTGGACCTTGAGGAGTAACCGTTGACCAAGGAACTCAACCCGCGACGCCAGGTCATCTTTCTCGCCGTTGGCTTGCTGCTGTTCGCGTTGGTCGCCGTGTTTCTAAAACCCGGCGCGCGGCAGATCGGCGGGGAGGAAATCGCACTGTCGGCGGCGGGGCGGATGTGCATCGCGCTGCTGGTGATGGCGATTTTCTACTGGGTGAGCGAAGCGCTACCCTTCCACATCACCGCCTTGCTCGTGATGCTCATGATGCCGCTGGTGGGCATCACCGAAGGGCTGCAAATCGTCAAGCATGGGCAGATCGTGGAGGTGCACGGCGTGGCCGCGGGTTACCGCGAGTTGGTGCGACTCAGCTTCGGCGACCACCTGATCCTGTTTTTCCTCGGCGTGTTTCTCCTCTCCGGCGCTTTTTCGGAAACGACTCTCGGGCGGCGTTTGACGCTCAAGATGCTGCAGACGATCGGCACGAGCAGCCGGCGCGTGATTCTCGGTTTCCTGATCATGGGCACGCTGCTTTCGATGTGGGTGTCCGACGTCGGGGTGGCGGCGATGATGCTGCCGATCGGCGTGGGTATCCTGCGGCAAATCGGCAGTAAGCCGCTGGAAAGCAACTTCGGCCGCGCGCTGATGATCGCCTCGTGCTGGGGCGCGATTTTCGGCGGCATCGCCACGCCCGCCGGGTGCGGCCCGAACCCAATCGCCATCAATTTCATGCGCGAGTTCACCGGCATGCAGATTCAGTTTGTCGACTGGATGAAAATCGGCGTGCCCGCCGCGTTGCTGCTGATTCCATTCGGGTGGGGCACGTTGCTGTTTTTGTTCCCGCCGGAATTCAAGAAACTGCCGTTGACGCGCGAAGACATTCGCGGGCAACTCGCGGAACTGGGCGGGCTCAAGCGTGAGGAAATCGGCACGATCGTCATCTTCGGCATCGTCATTTTCCTGTGGGTGTTCAACCCGCTACTCGCCAAGCTGACGGGCGGCCGGCTGGACTTGCCGATCAGTTTCGTATCGATTCTCGGCGGCCTGCTGCTGTTCCTGCCGCCCTTCCGCGTGCTGAATTGGGAGAAGGCGAACCGCGCGATTTCGTGGGAAAGCATTATCCTAATCATGGCTTCGCTCGGGCTTGGGATGATGACCTATCACACCGGCGCGGCGAAGTGGCTGGCGGTGACGTTGCTGGGGGGCGTCGGCGCCTTGGGCCCGATCGGCCTGATTTTCGTCGTCGTGCTGGTCGTCATATTTATGAAGCTCTTCTTGGCCAGCAACACCGTGACGGGCATCGTCATTATTCCGATTCTCATTTCGCTGGCTCAAGCGCTGGGCATTCACGCCTGGGTGCTGGTGGGGCCGGCGGCGTTCACTTCTTCCCTCGGCATTATTTTGGTGACGCAGACACCGACCAACGTCATTCCCTACACCTCGGGTTACTTCACGATACGTGATTTCGCCGTGTCCGGCTTGGTCATGACCTTGTGGATGACAATCGTCGTCGCCGCCGTAATCGCCGTGCTCGGTCCGTTGACCGGCATGTACACGTACTGAGGAGCCGACCATGGGGGTGCAGGCCAGACGCCAGCGAGAACGGGAACAGCGGCGGAATCAAATCCTCGACGCCGCCCGGCAGGTCCTCTTCCGGGAAGGGCTCGCCGGCGCGTCGATGAACAAAATCGCCGTCGCGGCCGAGGTGAGTGTCGGCACCCTCTACGTATACTTCCAGAACAAGGAAGAACTCTTTGCCGCGTTGCAGGAAGAGGGCCTCGACATCCTGCACGAGATGATCCGGTGCGCCGACGCCAAAGGCGCCGATCCGCGCGAACGCCTGACGCTGATGGCCCTGGCGTACCTGGATTTCGCGCGCCGCCATCGCAAGTATTTCGACGTCTACAACGTTTTTTTGACATCGCCGGAAGTGAGCTTCCCCAACGAACTCAAGCAGCGCATCGACACCCACGGCGACCGCATTTTGTCCGTTGTCGAAGGCGCGATACGCGACTGGGCAAGCGGCGACGAGAACGTGCTGGCGCAATCGCATCAGTGCGCCCTGGTGTTTTGGTCGACGCTGCACGGCATGCTGCAGTTTCGTAAGCTGCGCGACACCATCCTGGCCGGGCAGGAATTGCGCGAACTCTACATCTACGGCGTGGAGTGCCTGTTGCGAAGTTTTGCGCCTTGTCATTAACCGCCTTCCCCAACCCCCGGTAGATTTGGCATAAAGGACGCACACTCTATCGAGCAGGAGGAACGTGTCGCCCCAACGCGAAAAAATAATCGCCGTTGCCGCCACCGTCGTGATCGTGCTGGTATTTTGCGCGCCGATGTTTCGGCACTTCGACGGCTTCCAGTCGGCGGACGCCTATCGCATGGCCGACTGGCGGCATGACCTGTCTTTTTATTTCCACGCAAAACTGGCGCTGTTTCAATTTGGCGAGTTTCCCTTGCGCTCACACTTAGTCGGCGGCGGCTACCCCATTCTCGGGCACCCCTCCGACGGCTCGCTCTCGCCCTTCTCGATTCCCTTTTTGCTGCTGCCGCCGTGGTTGGCGATTCGCTTCAATTTAATGCTGCTGCTTTGGCTCGGCACTTTCGGAACCTACTTGCTGGCCCGCCGGGTGCTCGGCCTCGACCTCGTGCCCGCGCTGCTCTCGGCGACGGCCTTTGCGTTCGCCGGTTGGTTTCCGTCTTTCATGCTCGTCGGCTTTTACGTGCAAGCCTTCTACCTGATGACGCCGCTGGCGCTGTACGCGCTCTTGCGAAAGGAAGCCACGTGGCGCGGCGGGGTGGGCGCGGGGCTCCTGCTGCTGCCCATCCTGCTGCAATCCGGGTTGGGCATCCTGGCCGTCGGCCACTTCCTTCTGCTGGCCACCGTGCTCGTTGCCGCCCACCGGTCCGAGCGGCCGCGGGCGCTGTTTATCGCGCTCGGCGCTTTTCTGATTTTATCGGCGGCGGTGAGTTACCACGGGGTTATCACGTGGTGGGGCTCCTTCGCCGTCGCGGCCGTGATTGCGCTGGTTGCCTGGCGCTGGGAGCCGCTTCGCGCTTTGGCGGCGGCGTGGCGACCCTACGCGCTGCGTCTGGCGGTTGCGGCGCTGACCCTGGCCCTGGTCGGTTGCGCGAAATGGGCGGCGGTGCTTGATGTGATGGGGCGCGGCACGTACGTGCACGAGCAACTGGGCAAGGCGGGCGACGTGTATCGCTTCGACGGCCCGACGAATGACGACAAGGTTTTCTACAAGAGCGCGGGCGCTTTCTTGCGGCATGCGCACGCGACGGTCACGCGGCACCCGACCTACACGACCGAGGGTTGGCCCGCGCAGGCGGAATACGCCTCGATGGGGCTGACCTACGGCGTCTTGGCGTTGTTTCTACTCGCGGCGGCGCTGGCGCGGCGGCGGCTCGCGCCTTGGATTGTCCTATGGCTTTTCTACGCGGTGTGTTGTTTCGGCCCGAACCTGCCGGGTGACCCGTTCCGCACTTTTCTATGGGGCTTGCCGGGCTTCTTCCGCGTCAATCATTCCTACAAGTATCTGAATTTCTTTCTTGTACTTTCGGCGACGGTCTCATTCGGCGCGGCGGCGGCGTGGTTGACCGAAAAGACGAAAGCACGCTGGGCGTGGATACCGGTCGCACTCTTGTTGCTGTGGCCGCTTTGGCAAAACGCGCCGCTGTGGGCGGATTTGCTGCGCGAACCGGTCGACGTGACATTCGAACCTGGCGCTTATTATCAGGTACACCAGTTGCCCGAGGGGATGAATCCGGATGACGATCCGGGGGAGATCAAACGGCGCGGCCTGGCCGACGGCATGCGCGAGCGAGCTCGTCCCACGACTGCCACGGAGTTTTTCAACGTGCCGCGCGGCATCGGCCTCATCGATTGGTATGCCGATATCACGCTGCCTGAGCAGACCGTGCCGCGTTACTGGGTGCTCTCGTCCGGCGAGTTGGCGGCGAATCCGAATTACGCCGGCGAATGTGCCTGGCAAGACGTGTCGGGCGAGATGCTCGACTTGCGCTTCACCTTCAACACGGTGGACGTTCATTACCAAAGCGCGAAAGCGCAGTTTCTGCAGCTCAACCAAAACTACGATCCGGCCTGGCGCGTCAGCCGCGGCAGCGTCACGGAGATCGACGGCCGCCTGGGAATTGCCGTACCTGCGGGGGAACATCGCGTGCGGCTGACCTATTGGCCGACGCGCACACTCACGGCGCTTTTCTTTTCTTTGATGTCGCTGGTGGCGGCGCTGGTTATTCTGCTGCGCCCGCGGCGACGCGACACCAGCGACTGACGCCCCGCTGCTCCGAAACTCTTTGCCAACCATGTTGCCGTAATACGGCGGGCGGTGCGTCTTTGACGATCAGCGTGTCGATGGCGTGGTGGTCGAGATAGCGGAAAAAAGGCTCGGCGTCGTAGATGCGGTTGTGCAACGGCGTGATAAGTTCGTCCCGGCCGTCGCCGTCGAGGTCTCGTGCGACGATCGCCGTCGGGAACGGCCCAGTCACAGCCGAACCAAGCAACCGACCGTCGCGCGCCCGAATCTCCACCGAGTTTTGCCAAGGATAACCGACGGCGCACTCGCGCTCACCGTCGCCGTTGAAATCTCCCGATCGGGTGGCCGAAGCGCCCGGCGGCGGCGGGCAGGCCGGGTCGAAGGTCGAAAATACATCCGTCCCGAACAGCGTCACGAGTCCGTCCCGCGGACCCGGCGGTTCCATGAAGGTGCCGCGCCACCAGCGATAGGTGTGGCCGTCACCGAACAGGATACTGCCGTCGCCGGGGACGACCGCCAGTTCCCGCAAGTCCAGCGCGATACGAATGCGGCGCTTGACGCGCAGGCGCCCGGTTGCCGTTTCCAGCACGGCCACATGGGCGTCGCGCCGCAGGGCCACGGTGCCCGCGACCAGTTCGTCGCGGCCGTCCCCATCCAGGTCGCCGGCGGCAAGGCAGTACGGATCGGGGCCGAAAACGCGGTCGATGGACGCGGTGCGCAGCGTGTCGCCGCCGGTGAGGGTCGTCACCGCCAGGCCGCCGAGTTGCCGCTTCGTGCGCTGGGTTTGGTAGGCGTAGAGTCGCGGCCGGAAATCGCGCAACGCCGGCCAATCCCAATAGTGTTCCTGCAGTTCGAAGGCTTCGCCGCGCCAGTGGGCGGAAAACTTGATCGCCGCCGCGATACGGCCGTCCAACAAGTAGCTATATGGCAGGTCGGTGGCCAAGCGCGTCGTCGCGGGCAGTTCGGAGGCAAGCTTTTGGAAGGCCGGTAGATCCGGGCCCGGGCGAAACGGCTTGGCAAAACCGTCCGGCCCGCACCACGCCGCGACGTTGAAACCCAGAAGCACGAGCAGCGCGGCGAAGGCGGCAAGTCGCCGGCGGAGTGGCGATTGGAGTAGGGAGAAATCGCGTAACGACGCGGCGCCGGCGATGGCGGCGGCGAGGATGAAGGGCAGTGACGCGGTGAAGTAATGTGCCGTACTGCTCCCGGGCAAAAGGTTGGGCGAGTCGCCGCCGAGGTAGGCCAAGGCCAACCACAGGGGTGCGATGGCCGGGATCAGATACCGCGGGCGCAGCGCCGCCAACCAGAGCAGCGGTGTCATGAAGGCAACGAGGATCACCAAACCGCGCGCGACGCCGAGCGAAAACGCGTTGCGTAACACTTCGGGCGCTACTTGGTGAAGGGCGCGACCGCCGCCGAAGTTGTCGGTTGCCAGTGCGATCAGCAGCACGTACACCGCCGTGGCGACGAAGGCGAAGAGCCACCACCGCCGCTTGCCGCCCTCCACGAGCGCCAACAAACCGATGCCGGCCAGGATCAGAAAAGCGTCTTCAAAGGTGCCGAGAAGCAACACCGCCGCGACGACGTAAAGCCACCATTTGCGGGCCAGGCAGGCGTAGAGGGTCAGCGGCGCCAAAAGCCAAAGCGGCGTTTGCTGCCACATGCCGCTGAGCGCGTGGCCGGCGGTTTCGGGTAACAACAGATACGCCGCCGCAACAAAAAGCCCGAAGCGCGATCCGCCCCAGAAACGGCCGAGCAGGTAAAACGGCACGACGGCGAAGGCGACGATCAGCGACAGGCAGAACAGCAATACCGTCACGTGATCCCAAACCAAATACAAAGGAACGATCAGCAGGAACGTCGGCGTGAAGTGATCTTCGGTGCCGATGAGGTTGCCGTTGATCTCGGCCTGCACGCCGAAGTCGCCGCGTAAAATGTTACGGGCGATTTCGTTGATGAGCAGGTGGTCGTCTTGCTTGACCAGGTGCCCGGCTTGAAAGGCCAGCCAGTTGAGGCCGAAAAACAGCAGCGCGGCGGCGGCGGCCAGTAGCAGCACCATCCGAAAATAGCGGTCGCGCTCGGGGCGAGCGGCGTTCATCTGCGATTCGTTCTCCCGTTGTCTTGTGTAGGTGGATCGTTTCAAATGTACGTGACTTTGACAAGAACCACGACGTAGTGCGACAAAAAAAGAAAACAAAGGGAGACCAGTCGTGTCGCAAGTCGCCATCAGCCATTGCCCGGACTACCAACTCGAGCAGGTCATCGACCGGCTTCGCGCCGCGCTCGACCACCTCGGCGGGCTGGCGAAATTCGTCAGCGAGGACGAACGCGTACTGATCAAAATCAGCATGCTTCGCGCCGCCGCGCCCGAACAGGCGGTCGTGACCCATCCGGCGGTCGCCGTGGCGCTGGCCCTGCTGGTCAGGGAACTGGGCGCGCATCCGGTGATCGGCGATTCCTGCGGCGGCGCCGACTACGGCCTGTCGGAAAAGGCCCTCGAGGAATCCGGTGTCGGCCCGCTGGCCCGCGAGCACGGCGTCGAAACCGTGCTGCTGGAGACGGCGGGTTCGGAGACGGTGGAAATCCCCGACGGAACTTATTTGCGTGAGATTCGCGTCTCGAAGGCCGTGCTGGAAGCGGACGCGATCATCAGCGTTCCCAAACTCAAGACCCACATCGAAACCCTGATGACCGGCGCGGTGAAGAACATGCTCGGCTGCCTGCCCGGCGCGGGTAAGTTGATCGTGCACCGGCTCGCCCCCAGCCCGAACGATTTGGGCAACGCCCTGCTCGACATCTACTCAGTGTTGCGCCCGCGCCTGTCGGTCATGGACGCCGTGCTGGCCATGGCGGGCAATGGGCCTTCCAAGGGGTCGCCCTTTCACATCGGCGCGATCCTGGCTTCGGCCGACGGCGTCGCGCTCGACCACGTGGCAGCGCGGATTATCGGGTACCGGCCGGAACTGATACCGACCATTGCGCCCGCGCACCGTCGCGGCTTGGGAGAAAACCGCGCCGAGGAAATCGAAGTCGTCGGCGAGTCGATCGATGACACCAAGCCCACGGCCTTCGCGCTGTGCAGCAACACGATGATGCGCGCCATGCCTTCGTGGCTGCTGCGCCTGCTCAACCGCTATTTCTTCACGGTGCGGCCGACATGGAACGACGCCGGTTGCACGCGCTGCGGCTTGTGCGAGCGGTCCTGCCCGGTCGGCGCCATCGCCATCGCAGACGACGTTCTCACCATCAACCGCGCTAAGTGTACCGAGTGCTTTTGCTGCTTCGAGCTGTGCCCGGAGCAGGGCATCACGATCAAGAAGTCGCTGCTGGTGAGGTTGCTGTCAGGCTGAGGGATTGTCTTCCAGAAACGCCGCGACGGCGTCGATAACGTAATCCACCTGTGCGTCCGTCATTTCCGGATAATTGGGAAGGCTCAACACCGTGCGCGCGGCGACGATCGCGTTTGCCGGCGGACCGTCGGCAGGCGTCAGGTGCCGATAGGCGTCCGATTCGACGACCGTTTGCGCGTAGTGCGGCTTGGCCTCGATGCCGCGTTCGGCGAGGTAGGTCGCCAGGGCGTCGCGGCGCGCGGTGCGAATCACGACGTTGAGCGGCGCGATTTCGGCCTGCGGCGGTGCGGGCAGGAAAGCGAAGCCGCGATTCTCGGGCAGCCGCTCCCGGTAACGGGCCTCGATGTCGCGGCGACGTTCCACCCACGCATCCAGATGACGCAGCTTGACGCGCAGCACGGCGGCCTGCATCTCGTCGAGCCGACTGTTGCGCCCATGCTCTCCGGCGCGGGCGGGGCGTCCGTGGTTGCGCAAGCGGCGCGCCGTGTCGGCCAAAGTGTTATCGCCGGTGACGATCATCCCGCCGTCGCCGTATGCGCCCAGCGTCTTGCCGGGGAAAAAGCTGAATGCGCCCGCGGCGCCCCAAGTGCCCGCGTGCCGACCGGCGAGGCGGCAGCCGTGGGCTTGGGCGGCGTCTTCGATCACGACCAGGTTGCGTTCCCCGGCCAGGGCGACGATTGCCTCCATGGCCGCGGGGTAGCCGTAGAGATGCACGGGCACGACGGCGCGGATCGAATCAGTTAGCGCGCGCCGAAGGGCGTCGGCGTCGAGCAGCAGTGATTCGGGATGCACGTCGGTGACGACAGGCTGCATGCCGGCCAGATAAACCGCCTCGACGGTGGCGTGAAAGGTGTGGGCCGGAACCAGCACTTTCGCGCCGGGCGGCAATCCGGAAGCCTGCAACGCGAGCGCCAGGGCGTCGGTACCGTTGCCGACGGCCACCGCATGGACGGCATCGACATAGGCGGCGAATTCGCTTTCGAAGGCTTCGACTTCTTCGCCGTTGATGAAGCGCCCGCCGGCCAGCACGCGCTGCACGGCCTGGTCGATATCGTCTTGCAACGCGCGGTATTGAGCGGAAAGGTCGGCGAGTGGAACGCGCATGGCCATGGCCTTAGTAGGAGATATGCTGCACCGGGCGAAGCGCGCGGGCCGGGTTGCCGACCACGACCACGCCCGGCGGGACGTCGTGAGTGACGACGGCTCCGGCGCCGACGAACGCGCGTTCGCCGATTTTCACACCCGGCAAAATTGTGGCATTCGCGCCGACGATCGCCCCAGGGCCGACTTCGACGCCCGCCAAGTGGTCCTTGCTGCCGGAGAAGGTCGGGTATTTGGCGTTGGTGAAGCAGGCGCGCGGGCCGATCCAGCACCCGGCGCGCAGCACGGTGAACTCCGGCACGTACACCGACGAGTGCAGGCGCACGCCGTCCTCGAGTTCCACGCTATGCTCCAACACGCTGCCGGTGCCGACGCTGACATCCTGGCCGATGCGGCAGTTCTCACGAATCGTGACGTGATGTCCGCAGAAAAAGTGATCGCCGATGATGGTGCCCGCGTAAATCACGGTGTGCGAGCGAACGTGCGCTTCGCGGCCCAGCCGCGCGGGCACGGTTTCGCCGTATTTGGGCGGGCAGCCGATCACGCAGCCGTCTTCGAGTATGGCCTCGGGACCGATGATCGTTTCGGGAAAAACTCTGGCATCACACATGAGGTAACCTCGGAATACGGACGGATTGTTACGCGCCAATCCTAGCCGCGTCGAGGGCGCGAAGCAACACGTCGGCAACGCGCCGCGCGTCGTCAATGGTCATTGAATCGTGGCACGGCACACCCACCGCGCGACGGGCCAAGTCGCAAGAGACCGCCGTCCTTGCCGGGGCACTGCCGCCACGGTCGCGGTAGAGAGGATCGTCGCTGAGCGATTGCGCCGGTACGTTTGCCTCGATGCCCGCGTGATGCAGGTGCTCCAGCAGGCGGGCGCGGTCGACGCCGGCGGGCAGCAAAACGAAATAGGTTTGGTGATTCCATCCGACGCCGGGACGCGGCGCGGGCAACGTCAACGGCGAGTCGGCCAGCAGGTAGCCGTAGGCTTCCCCGATCTTACGACGCACGGCGATCATCGCGCCGAGCCGGGCTAGTTGTTCCAGGCCCATCGCGCAGGCGATCTCCGGCAGCCGGAGGTTTAAGCCGAGTCGCGCTTCAATACCCGCCGCGCGGCCGTGATTGGCCAGCGCCGTGGCGCGGGCGGCGAACTCGTCCTCGTCGGTCAACAACGCGCCGCCGTCGCCGGTCGTGACGATCTTTCGCGGATGAAAGCTCAAGACGCCGATACCAGATGCGGCGCCCAGCGGGACGCCGTCGCAGGTGGTGCCCAAGGCGCAGGCCGAGTCTTCAATGACACGGGCGCCGTGGCGGTCGGCCCATTCACGAATCGCCGTCAGTTTGGCGGGCAATCCGAATTGATGGACGACGACCACGGCGGCGGCGTTGGGCGGGGCGTGGTCGACCAGCCAGGCGGGCGAGAGACCACAGTCATCGGGATCGACGTCGGCGAACACCGCGTCGGCTCCACAAAACTCAACCGCGTTGGCTGTGGCGATGAAACCGTAATCGGGGACAATAACCGGGGCGCGCGCGTCGAGGTCGAGACTGTGCAGCGCCGCGAAAAGCGCGGTAGTGCCCGAATTGAAAGTGACGGCATGCTTCACGCCGAAGTGCGCCGCCAATGCCGCTTCGAAGGCGCGTCGATATTCGCCCTGAATCAAGCGACCGCCGGCCAGAATGTCGTCGATGGAATCCTGCAGCGCGTCGCTGAACTGCGGGTGCGCCATGCGGATGGTTTTGTCTTTATTCATGATCACGGTACCACGCTACGGTTTGTTGCAGGCCTTCGGATAACGGGGTCGCGGGCGCCACACCCAAGCGGGCGCGCGCTTTATCGACGTTGGGCGTGCGATAGGGAATGTCGGTGCCGAAATGCGCCTCGCGTCGAATGCGCGAACGATTGCCGGTGGCTGCGACGATCTGTTTGGCCAACTCGGCGACGGTCACCGCGGCGTCCGGATTGCCGATGTTGAACACCTCGCCCTCGATGTCCGGCGCGTGCAACGCGGCCATGACGGCGCTGGTGAAATCATCCACGTAGCACCAAGCTCGAACTTGCGAGCCGTCGCCATGCAGGATCAGATCGCGTCCGGCAAGGCCGGCGAGGATCATGTCGCGCACGGCTCCCGCGCCGGTTTGGCCGGGCCCGTAAATGTTGAAGGGGCGCAGGCAAACGACTTCCGTGCCGAATTGTTTGCCCCAAGCGAGGCAGGCTTTTTCGGCGGCAATTTTCGAAACGGCGTAGGTCCAACGCATCTCGGCGTAGTGATCGACTTGCAGCAGGTCGTCTTCCTTGGCGTCGGCGGCGTGGCGACCGTAGACCTCGCTGGTGGATACAAACACGAGGCGTTGCGGCGGCTGTGGTGTCAGCGCCTGAAGCAGTGCGAGCGTGCCGCCGGCATTGACGCGCAATACGTCAAACGGCCGTTCGTAGTAGTTGTGCACGCCCGCGATGGCGGCCAGATGCACCACGAAATGGGCGTCGCGCGCGGCTTCGGCCAGATCCTGCGGGTTGGTCACGTCGCCTTCGATCAAGCGATAGCGCTCGCGCTGCGCGGCGGGCACGTTGGGAAGCGAGTTGCGCGCGAGGTTGTCCAGCAACACGACTTCGCAGGATGCTACCGCTGCAGCGGCGAGGTTCGTGCCCAGAAAACCGGCCCCGCCGGTAATGAGCAGGCGGGGCGCGACGGCCGGTGATTGGTGTTGCATGAAAGTGATTGTGTAGCACGCGGCGCGGAGCGTCAACAAAGACGTGGGACGCGGCGAAAAGTTTGCCGCTCCCGATGCCATGTGCTACTTTCACCGAGATGAAAAAGGCCGCACCATCCGGATGTTTGCGCGTCGCGTTGATCCATCCGGCCTTACCCGCCAAAAGCGCATTCGAACGCCTGGGCCGTTCCGATCTGCCGCCGCTCGGATTGCTGTACCTGGCCGCCGTGTTGGAAAACGAAGGCCACGCCGTGCGGGTGTTCGATTTCAATCTCGCGTCGCAACGCCACCGGGGGGAGACGGACATCGTTGGCTGGTCGCCGGACCTGGTCGGCATCAGCACCTTGGCGGCGACGTACGAGGATACCGTGGCGGTTGCCGCGCGGCTGCGGCAGCGACTCGGCGAGGCGACAAAATTCGTAGCCGGCGGCGCCGATGCAACGATCCAAACCGCGCGCTATCTCGACACCGGCCTGTTCGACGCGGTTTTCCTCGGCGAAGCGGAGGAGACGATCGTCGATTTCTGCCACGCCCTGCCACGCGTCGACACCGCTGCCGGTGTGGCCACTCCGGCCTCTCCCGACGTGGAGCGCTCCCCGAAAGTTCAGCCCGACGCCGTGCCCTTTCCGGCCCGCCACCTGCTGCCGCTTCAGGAATACCGCGGCGGGCCCGCCTACAAGCGGCAGCGCCGTTCGACGAGCATATTCACGCATCGCGGCTGCCCCTACAGTTGTGAATTTTGCGAGAAGTCGGTGCACGACGGTCCGGTCCGCTACCGCTCGGCCGCGAGCATCTACGAAGAGATCAGCGGCATTCGCCGCGAGCACGACATCCACGACATCCGCTTCATCGACGACGTGCTGATGATCAACCGGCCCGTGCTGGAGGGCTTCGCCGAGTTGATTCGGGCCAACGGGGAGCCGCTGGATTGGATGTGCACCGGGCGCGTCGACCTGATGGACGAGGGCCTACTGCGCATCATGAAAGCGGCGGGCTGCTACCGCGTGGAAATCGGCATCGAGAGCGGCGACGACGAAACGCTGGGCCAAGTCAATAAAAAGCTCACGACGGCGCAGGCGTTGGAGGCGATTGCCACGGCGCGACGCGTTGGGTTGGAGATCGTGGCCAACTACCTGCTGGGCTTGCCCGGCGAAAGCCGCGCCGCGATGGGGCGCACGGTCGACTTCGCCGAAAAGATCGACGCGGATTACTCGATCTTCTTCCTCTTCGTGCCGTTTCGCGGGGCGGCGATCACGCAGCGCTGCGGCCTCGAATTCGACCCGGCGTATCCCGGTTACCGCAAACCTTCGCCCGCGTACCAAGTGTCGACGGAGGAGGTCGAAAAGCTTATCGATCGCGCCTACGGGCGGCTGTATTATCGATGGCGTTACATCCTGCGGCGGTTACGGTCGATTCGCAGCCCGTGGATCGTGTGGGACCTGGCGTACATGGCCACGTCGCACCTGTGGCGTCGCTTACTTAGTCGGCCTTCCGGAACCGCCACATATAGAACCGGTGGTTGACCGGGCGGCTGCCTTCTTCCCGCCAGCCGCGCTCGTGAAAAAAATCCGCCAACGAAAAATTCCAGAAGTCGGCGAGCGGCCCCTCTTCCAGTAACGAGATTTGCCACTTCTTGAACGCGGACATCTGCGGGTTGTAGTCGAAGATCAAAATTCGTTCGCTTGCCGTGCGCGCCGCCGCATCGAGCACGTCGCGACGTATCCCGGGCGGCAGTTCGTGCAAGACGATCGAAAACAGAACCAGAGGAATCCCCGCCAGCGCCGCGATGTGGTCATCGACCGTGCCCGCCAGAAACTCGGCATGCGGGTGCAGTTCGCGGGCTTTGCACATCATGAGCTCGTCGAGGTCCAGGCCGATGTATGGTCCGCGCATGTGGCGCAGGTTCATGCCGAAACCGCAGCCGATCTCCAGCACGGCGGATGTAGCGACTTCCTCGGCGATCGCGCGGCGCATGCCGCGAACGCTGGGGAACATCTCCCAGGTTCGCGCCACAAGAAGACGCGCCCACATCGGATGAGGTGACAAGTGGTCGGTGTTCACGGCTTGACGTCGATGCCGCTGGGGTGCCGGTCGTAGGCAATCGGCAGCACGTCTTCACCGGCCAGCGGGTCGTTGTACTTTTCGATGAATTCGCGATCCTGCGCGCCGTGGCACATGTGGTCGCGCTTGGCCAGCATGTCCCAGCCGGACATGCGCCGGTAGATGGCATCGAAGGGCTCGTCGGTGATGTTGCCGAAGGCGATTTGGATGAAGGGGCAGGGGATGATGTCGCCGTAGCAGGTGATGTAAATCTCGCGCGTGCCGCAGGGGCAGCGGAATTCTCCCTTGCCGACGTTGCCTTGGAAAAACACTGCCGGGTCCTCGGCGATGCGCCGCAGCTTGTCGCGGTGCGTATCTTCGATCATCACTTCGTGCTGCCGCGACCAGCCGCCGGTTACCGAGGGGAACACCATTCCCAACGTGGCGTCGTATTTCTTGGCCAAAGCCAAGGTTTGGCTCACCTGCCCGGACTCGACCGCCTCGCGCGTCGTGACCATGCACAGGTGCCCGCGAACGCCGGGCGTTTCCTGAATGATGCGCAGCGTCTCGAAAATGTGGTCGAAGAGTCCGGGGATGCCGCGGCTTGCGTCGTGCTCGGCAGCGATGGGCGAGTCGAGGCTGATCTTGAACAGGTCCGCGCCCGCCGCGCGCAGGGTCATGATGCGGCGGCGATCGAGCAATGCGCCGTTGGTGTTGATGCCGATGAAGGTACGTTCGGGATGGAAGAACGAGATGATATCTTCCAAGCGCTTGTCCACCAGGGGCTCGCCGCCGGTGAAATTCGCCTCGTACACGCCCCAGCGGTAGCAGTCGTCGCCGAGTTGCCGCAGTTGGTCGTCGGTGAGTTTGGGGCGCGTGGGGTCGTCCATCTTCAGCGCCGAGCATTTCTCGCACTTAGCCTGACATTTGTAGGTCACGCCGTATTCGATGGCGGTAATCAAACGTTCGCCGCGCCATTTCTCGCGCAGCACGTGGCCCGCGGCGTGGTAGGCAAACCCCGGCTTCTTAACCAAATAGCCGCCGAATTTCGGCAACCGGCGGAGTATTTCGAAAGGACTTTTCATGGACTTCCTTGTTTTCTGGTTGTCCGGGAAGCCACGCGCGACCGTGGCAAAACATGGGCAATCATGCTACCATCCCGCCTTCTGTATAGCAATCAAAGTGAGGCGGGCTTTTTGCACCTATTGGCACTCAATTTCTCCTTGGATTCCGCGGCTGTTGTCCTTGACGACGGCAAACCCGTGGCGGCGGCGTTGCAAGAGCGTTTCGACCGCGTGAAACACTCGTCGGCCTACCCGACCGGGGCGATCGATTTCTGTTTGCGCAGCGCCGGAGTCTCGTTGGAGAACATCGAAGCCGTCGCCGTCTCGTGGAATCCGGCCGTGCATCTTCACGCACCGAATCGCCTGCGCGAAACAACTTACCGCGACCAACGCGAGTATCTGGAGATCATCCCCGCCAAGCTGCTGGCCCTAGCCGACCGCGAAGATGTCGGCGACCACCTGGAAATGCGTCTCCCCATCGGCGACCGCACGTTGGCCGTACATTTTTTCGATCACCACCTGTGCCACGCCGCGGGCGCGTACTATGCCTCACGATTTCCGGACGCGGCGATCCTCACCGCCGACGGCTACGGCGAGCGGATTTCCACCCTGCGCGCCGTGGGTCGTGACGGCCGCTTGGAAACCTTGGGAAGCGTCCCGTTTCCGCATTCGCTCGGCTCGGTGTACGCGGCGGTGACCGAGTTTCTCGGCTTCCGACCCAACAACGGTGAAGGCAAGGTAATGGCGCTGGCCGGGATGGGCGATTCCGAGCGCTTTCGCACCGAGTTCGACCGCATCCTGCGCACCCACGCGGGCGGCTTTGAGGTCGACCTTTCCTACTTCTCGTACTTCCAGCGCGGACGACATCGCTTCTCGCCGAAATTCGTACAAGCCTTTGGATCACCGCGTCGGCCCGACGGCGACCTCACCGCCGACCACCTCGATCTCGCCGCAGCGCTGCAAGAGGCTGTCGAACGCGTGCTCCTGCATCTGGCGCGCGAATTGCGCGAAGAAACCGGCGCGCCGCGTCTGTGTCTGGCGGGCGGCGTCATGCTCAACGCCGTGGCTATGGGACGCTTGGAGCGCGAGGCCGGGTTCGAGGAGATTTTCATCCTGCCGCCCGCGCATGACGGCGGCGGACCGCTGGGCGCGGCGTTTCTGCTCTCCGACCATCTTGGCGTAACGCCGCGGTTGTCCGAGCCGTATACCGACCACCTCGGCCCCTCGTTCGACGATGAATCCGTGCTTCGCGCCTTGTCGAAATACAACCTGCATCACCAGAAGCTGGAGAACCCAGCCGCCGTCGCCGCCGATATGATTGCTCGCGGGAGCATCATCGGCTGGATGAACGGTGCCATGGAGTACGGCCCCCGCGCCTTGGGCGCGCGCAGCATCCTGGCCGACCCACGGGACCCGGCGGCAAAGCAGCGGGCCAACGCCAAGGTCAAATACCGGGAGGAGTTTCGACCTTTCGCGCCGGTTTGCACGCTGGGCGGTGTCGACGAGTTTTTCGAAAACGCGCGGGCGACGCCCTTCATGAACAAGGTGGTTCGCGCTTTGCCCGAAAGCGTCGAGCGCATCCCGGCGGTCGTGCATTACGACGGCAGCGTTCGCCTGCAAACGGTGACGCGGTCCGAAGACGAGGCGCTGTTCGATTTGCTGTCACATTTTGAAGCGGCTACCGGCGTGCCGATGGTTCTCAACACTTCGTTCAATAAGCGAGGCGATCCGATTTGCGCGTCGGTCGAGGACGCGCTGGCCTGCCTGTACACTTCGGGTCTCGACGCCGTCATTCTCGGCAGCTATCTGCTTGAGAAGTAGCGCGTGGAATCGCTCAGTGTCATCATTCCGGCCTTCAACGAATCGCAAACCATCGCGGCGGTGGCGGCGGGCGTGCGCGACGCGTTGGAAGGGAAGATCGAATACGAGGTGTTGATCGTCGACGACGGCAGTACCGACGAGACGGCCGCTGTCGCGGAAACATTGACTGATCGAAACGTGCGCCTGCTGCGGCACGACGACAACCGCGGCTCCGGACGCGCGATCCGCACCGGCCTCGAACATGCGGCGAAGGACCTGGCCACGTACGTACCCGCCGACGGCCAGTTCAACCCCGACGAGTTGCCGGAGTTCGTGCATGCCGCGGCGAACGCGGATATCGTCATCGGTTTCCGGACGCATCGCGAAGGGTACGGCGTGGTGCGCAAGATGCAGTCGGCGGTTTACGTGTGGCTGGTCAATCTTGTCTTTCGCCAGCGTTTTCGTGACGTCAATTGGGTGCACATGTGGCGGATGAACACGGTCGGTCGGCTACCCGTCCAATCCGAAGGCGTGTTCATGCAACAGGAACTGCTGGTGCGGGCCCGACGACGCGGCCTACGCATTGTTGAAGTGCCGTCCCAATTTCATCGCCGTACCGGCGGGCTGGCCAACGGCAGCCGGCCCACGGTGATTCTCAAAACGATCGCCGACCTGTTGCGCTTTGTTCGCGCCGGAGCGGGGAGGGCGTCATGAGCGACGCCTTGGTTTCCCTTTTCGGCGCATCCGCGGTCGCGGTGTGTCGCCAAGCTCATGCGAAAGCCGTGCAACGCTTCGGCGAAGCCGAGAACTTCACGGACGGGTACGCGTGGTTCCCCTGCCGAAGCGCGGGATTCGACGACACCGCGCTCTACCTCGACCATTTGATCAAAACGACCGCTACGGTGCGGGCGACGATCACGGTGGAATCACCCGCCGGTGAATCGTTTCCCCTGCTGGGAGAAATCAACGGCGAGATGTTGCTCTTCGTCGACCTGTGCCGCGTCGTGGAAGATCATCTGGCCGAGGCGTATCGCGTTCCAACCCGCCCGGTCAGCGCCTATCTTCCCTTCAACTATCGCGTGGTGCCCGGTCGCTGGCGGCAGTGGATTCATCACCGGCTCGTGCGGCGCCGGCGGGCGCGGCATGTCGATCTGGAACGCACCGTGTATCCGCGCTGGCCGGTGCAAGACATCGTGGAGTCCGTGCTGGGCTCTCTGGGTTGTGAAGTGCAACGCGGGCGCGCCCGTTTCGTGTTCAGTCACGACGTGGACGGAGCGGAACAGTTAGCGTTTGCCCGGCGACTGGCGGCGTGGGAGGCCGATCGCGGCATTCGCGCCACGTTTTTCATCCCGGCGAAAGTGCTGTGCGAGCATGGCGACGACGTGGCGGCCTTCGTCGCTGCCGGACATGAAATCGGCGTGCATGGTTGGCGGCACGACAACCGGCAACTTCTTTACGAACCCGCGTACTACATGGCGCGACTCACGCAGTGCCGCGACGAGCTGGAACGGTTCGGCGTCAAGGGCTATCGAGCGCCGTGCCTGCTGACCAACCGCCGGCTGCGGCAGGAACTTGCGTCGCTGTTCGCGTACGACAGCTCCATTCCCGACACCGACGTCTACGCCGAGGCCGGGCTGCATCACGGCTGCGGTTTCCTGCGGCCCTATCCGCTCGACGGCATGACGCAACTGCCGGTGACCCTGCCGCTCGACGACCGCCTGGCGACGCTGGGCCGCGCCGATTACGCGGCGGTTTGGTTGGAAAAGGCGCGATGGGTGCTGGCGCGGGGCGGCACGGCGGTGTTGTTGACGCACGCGTTCCAGGACTATTATCCGCAGGGTTTCGAAACGGTGTTCGACGCGCTGTACAGTGGTTTGCAGCGAATCGGACCCGTGGAGATCGTGACGGCGTTTGAAGCGGCGCGCGGCATGGCATAATCTGAGGCGAACGACGACGACGGTAGGAACAACCATGACTACGAAGAAATACGCGCTGGGCAAACGCGCGTCGGTGCTTTTTTCGGGCGGCACGGATTCCATGCTGGCCGCGTATCTCATTGGCGAGAAGGTGGAGGAGCTAACGCTGCTGACCTTCGATCCCGGGTTCATTTTCTTCGTCGAGAACTCGCGGCGGCATGTGCCCTTATTGCGGGAACGACTCGGTGCGGAGCGGGTCAAACACGAAATACTGCCCGTCGACCCGCTGATCAAAAAAATCTTGTTCGGCGAAAAGAAAACCGACTGGCGCAGGTACGGCTTCAACCTCACGGCCCTGGTGTGCCTGGGGTGTCGCATGTCGATGCACGCCGCCGCAATCATCTACAACCTGGAACACGATATCCCGGTCATCGCCGACGGCAGTATCGAGAAGCAATCGACGGTTCCCGAACAACTCGAATCCTTCGTGCGCCGCAACCGCGAGCAACTGTGGCAGCGTTTCGGCATCCGCCATTACTCGCCGATCTACCGCGAAGTCGCCAGCGACCGGCGACTCGACGACCTGCGCCTGTCGCTCAAGCCCGCGCTCAAGCACCAGTTCATCTTTTTCGACACCCAGCCGACGTGCCCTTTCGGCGTGCCCGCCGACGTATATGCGCGGCTCTTCT
Organism: Candidatus Lernaella stagnicola; assembly: GCA_030765525.1. NCBI lineage: Bacteria > Candidatus Lernaellota > Candidatus Lernaellaia > Candidatus Lernaellales > Candidatus Lernaellaceae > Candidatus Lernaella > Candidatus Lernaella stagnicola. The sequence goes on along the minus strand of JAVCCK010000023.1, from coordinate 51,177 downwards.
ATGGCGAACTGTCGGGACCGGCGCGGGAAGTCGACACCTTCGAATACAGCGAGCAGAAACGCCCTCTGGTTCGGCAGGCCGTCGAAACGCACTTCACCGAAGGCGGCGATCTTGACGAGCGCATCGCCGCGCTGCGCACCGTGTCGGACAATCTGCCCGCCGAATGGGAGGATCTCGTCGATGCTTAAGTTGATCGGCCGGTATTTCATCGCCTTGGTCATGATTCCCGTCGGCGTTGCGTTGGGCGTCTTGGGCGTCGCGCAAAACTACTTGCGCCGCGAGCACTATCGCCGCCGCAACCGGGAGATCGCCGCGCAGACGGCTTCGGAACAACGGTACACCGACGCATCGTCATGAGCCGCCTGCCCGCCGACCGGCCGCTGCGGATTGCCTTGGTCAACCCGCCGTTCCGCCGTCCGGTCATGCGGCGCTTCGTAGCATCATATTTCGCGCCCAATTTCTTGCTGCCGCCGACCGATTTGCTCTATGTGTCGGCGGCGCTCAAGCAACGACTCGGCAGCCAAACCGACGTGATCGATTGCATCGCGCGCGGCTTCGACCGCGATGGGGGCGTGGCAGCGGTGACGGCCGCCGAGCCGGACGTCGTATTTGCGCAACTGGGCTTCGCCACGCTCGAAAGCGATTTGGCCTTTTGCGATGCGGTTGGCCGGTCGACCGGCGTGCCGGTGGTGGCCATGGGCTACCTGCCGACCATGTTCGGCCGCGAAGTATTAGCGGCGTCGCAACTGGATGCCGTGGTGGGCGGCGAGCCGGAAATCGCGCTGGGCCGGTTGCTCGAAGCGTGGCGCGACGGCGAGTCGCCGTCAGATATTCCCGGCATCACCGCGCGGCAGGACGGGCGCATCGTGGCCGGGCCGCCGCCCGAACGCATCACCGACCTGGACGCGCTGCCTTTTCCGGACCACGACGCGGTCGATTTGAATCTTTACCGCGAAACCTTGCTCGGCAGCCCCATCGCCGCGATTTTCACGGCGCGCGGCTGCCCGTACCCCTGCACCTTCTGCGTGCGCACCTTCGGCCGCATGCTGGTGATGCGGTCGGCGGCGTCGGTGCTTGCGGAAGCGGAGCGTGTTGTCACCGACCTGGGCATACGCAAGCTGCGCTTCATGGACGACACCTTCAACATCAACGAATCGCGCACCGTGGAAATCTGTGAAGGATTGCAGCGCCTCGGGCCCCTGGAGTGGACGGCGCTGGCGCGTTTGGACCGCATCACGCCCGCCTCGGTGGAACACATGGCGCGCGCCGGTTGTCGGCGACTATATGTCGGCGTCGAAAGCGGTTCGGATCGCATGTTGCGCGAGTACAAAAAGGGCACTGACCTGGCGACGATGCGCCGCGCGATTGGCCGCATACACCAGGCGGGCATGGAAGCGTCGGGCTTTTTCATCGTTGGCGGGCCGAGCGAGACGCGGGCCGATTTCGAAGCGAGCGTTGCCTTTGCCAAAGAGACGAAGCTGGACTACGTGATCGTCACGCGCCTGCAATATTGGCCGGGCACTGAACTGTTCGAACGCGTGCGCGACCAACTCGAGGTGAGCGTCGTGCCGTTTCGCTGCCAACCGAAAGACGCGGCGGCATACGAGCGCCATTTGCGTCTCGAACGAAGCTTTTACCGCCGTTTTTATTTCCGGCCGCGCACGATTTGGCGCCAATTGAGGCGTTATGCGACGCGGCCCGGCGAGTTGCTGCGCGGCGCGATCGAGTTGGGTCGGTATTTGCTTTCGAGCAACAAGGAAGATTTTATTTAGGCACCTTCTGATACGCGGGAGGAGACGCGATGGCTAACATTTCGGCAGACAGCATTCCTTATTGGCTAATGTTGACCGTTCCCGACGCCTGTTTCTTAGCGGCGCTGCTAATGATGGCCTTGGTGAGCTCCCTGTTGGCGCGCCGGTGGTGGAAAGGGTTCTTGCTCGGCGGTGCGTCGGGTATTTTTTTCGTATTGTTGAGCCTCGGATTGCATGTTGCTTTCGACGGCATCCGTGTCACCCTCTGGCCCGGCGCCTCCGCGCAAGCCTTGGCGCTGGCGGGCGCTATTCAAAATTCCTTCATCGGGTTCGTCAAATTCGGCCTGATGATTACCGTCTTCTGGTGGATCTTGAAACGTGCCGGCGAGGCGGCGCGGCCTTGGCGTAACGCTTTCTGGTTGGGGCTGGGGTGCCTGATCGGCATGGAACTAGTCAACGTTACGTCGAACGCGATTGCCATGCTGTTGCAAGGTTCGCTGGATTTCACTCTCGGGTGGAACCGGGTCATTCTTCTGCTGGCGGCGCAACTGACCGGTTACGTCGCGTATTTCGGCACGACGATGGCCGTGGCGATGCTCGCGCGGCGGGTCGTGCTCAAACGGCAGATGTTGTACGCGATGTTGGCGTTTGTCTTCCCAGTCGTTTTTCTTACGGGCAGTCTATTTGTATTCGCGGACGAACTCGGCCAATTCCTGCGCGGCATGCTGAATCTTTTAGTCGGCCTCGTGGCGTTGGAGTACGTGGTGATCATCGAGTATTTCATCGCGCCGCTGGACGTGCCGCCGTCGACCCCGGTTCCGTCTTACAAAACGCAGGAAATCTGAAATCCGGTGCTTTACCTCCGGCGGGCCGGTGGGGTAGGCTTCGCTTTCGCAACCTCAAAGGAGACGCCAATGAAAAAATGGACCTGGATAATCGTAGTTGTCGCCGCGCTCGCACTGGTCACAGTCGCCGTGGCGAAGGAAGTGAAAACCGACAGCGGCCTCATCTACGACGACCTAAAAGTCGGCGACGGCGACGCCGCCGTGTCGGGCAAGACGGTCACCGTGCATTACACGGGCTGGCTGCAGCAAGACGGCAAAAAAGGCAAAAAGTTTGACAGTTCGGTGGATCGCGGCAAGCCGTTCAGCTTTCCGCTCGGCGCCGGGCGCGTCATCAAAGGCTGGGACGAAGGCGTGGCCGGCATGAAGGTCGGCGGCAAGCGTGTGCTGACCATTCCGCCGCAATTGGGCTACGGCGCACGCGGCGCCGGTGGTGTGATTCCGCCCAACACGACGCTCATTTTCGACGTCGAATTGCTCTCGGTTAAATAAGACCTCTGAAAAAAAACGCGACGCCGGGCGCCGGGCTGCGACAATAGTTCCGGCGCTCGGGCCGCCGCGAAACGCCGCCCCTTCCCGCAAGATCGGCCCGCGATGGAATCCAATCGTTTGCTGTGACAACTGCTGAAACGAAAATCGCTCGTTTGACGTAGAGCGCGAGCCTCGTTTTTCGGTAATGACAGCCAATCTCCCGAGACCGCCTATAAGCTATTGAAATATCATTATTATTAGCGACCCCAAGCTTGCCAAACAAATACTACCGGTTAAGTTGGTTCAAGCAGAAAGGAGGCCCCTGTGGCCTGGATGAACGAATTTTTAATGGCGGTTTGGCAGATCGTAGCGGATCTGGCGCCCGCGTTGTTGCTCGGCCTTTTGATAGCCGGGGCGATCCACGAGTTCGTGCCGCGGCACTTCATTCGGCGGCGCCTGTCGGGCAGCCGCTTCCGCAACGTGCTGGACGCGGTGCTGATCGGCGTGCCGATGCCGCTTTGTTCCTGCGGCGTGGTGCCCACGGCGATTTCCCTTAAAAACGACGGCGCGTCGAAGGGCGCGGCCACCGGCTTTTTAATCAGTACGCCGCAAACCGGCGTGGATTCGATTTTGGTATCGGCCTCGTTTCTCGGCTGGCCCTTTGCGATCTTCAAGGTCGCGGCGGCCTTCGTCACCGGCTTGATCGGCGGCGTGATCGTCAACGCGGGGGAGAAGGCTGAGGCCGCGCCGGTCATGGTGGGCGAGGATGACGACGGCCCGCGCCGGAGTTTCCTGCGCCGCGTGGGCGAGGCGATTCACTACGCGGTGTTCGACCTGCTGGCCTCAATCGACTTATGGCTCATCGCGGGCATCGCCGCCGCCGCGTTGATTACCATTTTCATACCCACAGGCTACTTGTCGCAGGTGTCGTGGACCCAAGGCTTGGGCGGCATGCTTTTGGCGCTGGCGATTTCGCTGCCGCTGTATGTATGCACAACCAGTTCGGTGCCGATCGCCGCTTCGCTGATCGCCGCCGGGATGCCGCTGGGTACGGCGCTGGTGTTCCTCATGGCCGGACCGGCGACCAACGCGGCGACGCTGGGCATGGTCTACCGCGGCCTCGGCAAGCGCGTCGTGATCGTTTACGTCGGCGTCGTGGCGGTCATGAGCATCGTGTTCGGCCTCACCTTCGACTGGGTGCTGGGCGGTGTGGCGGGCGATGTGATGCAGCATCAACACGAAGGCGGTTGGCTGACGATACTTTCCTCGTTGCTGTTGATCGCCCTGCTGGCGTTTTTCGTCATCCGGCGCATTTGGGCCAAGCTGTTCGCGGCGCAACCCGACGAAGCGGCGACCGACGGCACGGCCATGACCGTCCTGGGAATGACCTGTATGGGGTGCGTGGATCGTGTCAAGAAAGCGGCCGAATCCGTGCACGGTGTGAGCGAAGCCATCGTGGAATTGGACGCCGGGCGCGTGGTGATTCGCGGCGACCGTCCCGATGCCGAGGCCGTCGTGCGGGAAATCACCAAAGCCGGTTACAAAGTACAGACCTGATCAATTCGCCACGGTGAATCGCAGGTATTTCACCCACCCGTCGAGCGTGACCGTCACCTCGCCGTCACCGCTGTCGAGTTCGTTGCCTTCCTGATCGTAAAGCGTCCACGAGCCCGTGGCGTCCGGATGCAGGGGCACCGTTACTTCCGACGTCTGGTTGATGTTGATGTTGTAGTGCCACAGGCCGACCGTCCACGTCCCCGCGTCATCGGCGAAAGCCAGCGCGTAGTCGTTGTGATCCCAACCCAAAGCCGCGCCCAGGTCGCCCGCGTAGCGCGCCTCACTCATCAGGCTGTTAAGGCCTTCGTACGCGAGGAAACTCGGCTTGGCGATTTGATCGTCGCGGGGCCACGCATAGAGGCCGAAGTAATCCTCGGTGGGCGGGGACGCAACGCCGTCACCGTCCCAGAATGTGTACCAATAGTAACTTTCCACGTCGCGCGCGGCGGCCAGCATCAGGCCGCGGGGAAGGAACGCGCCTTGGCGTTCGTCGCCGATCAGCAGGCTCGGCCAACCGATTTCGGTGAGATGAATCGGCTTGTCGCCGCAGCCGATTTCCGCCAGCAATTCGCGGGCGTGGTCGATGGAATCCACGAGGCTGGGATATTCCCAAAAGCCTAGGTCGACGGTGGGCTCGGGCCCCGGCTGTTGGAGGGCGGTGTAGGGGTGGATGGCCATGCTGTCGAAGTAGTTGCAGATATCCGGGTGAGCGTCGGCGACGCGCACGATCCAATTCCACACAAAGGGCTCGAAGAAAATGTGAATATCAAAAGGCGAGATGCCGCCGAACATGACATCCGCCGTGGGGTCGTTGGCGTGGATCGTCGCGTACGCGGCTTTGAGAATGTTGCCGTAGGCCTCGGGGTTCGGGGCCGGTTTCCAGAAGCGCTCGGCGTTTTCCTCGTTCCAGATTTCGTAGCGGTCGATGCGGTCGCCGAGATGCTCGGCCACGGCCCCGGCGAATTCGCCGTATTCCGCGGGGTCGATTTCGTCGTGCGAGCCGCCGGGCATAGCCCAATCGACACCGTAGGCCAGCATGGCGTCGATGCCGATGCCGGCGTCGATCAGCAGGTCGGTCATCACGTCGTAGCCTTCGAAGTTCCACTGATCGTCTTCGGGTTCGATGTCGCGCCAATGGTAATCGCGGCGGAACTGGGTGATGCCCGAGACGGCATACTGGGAAATCTCGAAGGTGCGCTGCGCGTTGGGCGCGACGCCGTCGCTCATATGGCTGGAAACGCCCGACATATCGCCGAGGGTGCGGCCGGTCGGCGTCATGCCCTCGTAGGGGCCGGCGGGCGTGGTGTCGTCGTCATCATCATTGTCGTCGTCGTTATCATCATCGTCGTCGTCGTTGTCGTCATCGTTGTCGTCATCGTTGTCATCGTCATCGTCGCCGGGAGCGGTGTCATCGTTGTCGTCGTTGTCGTCATTGTCATCGTCGTCGTCGTCATCGTCGCAGGCGAGGGCGAGGGGTAACGTGAGCAGGGCGAGCAACAGGATCATCAGGGTGAGTTTTTTCACGACGGGTCTCCTTTTTCGGCTGTCAATCTTAGTGGAAACCGGCCGATTCGTCACCCGCCCGGTTAAGTAGATGATCCGTGTTCAGCCCGGCTTCCAATTGACATCTTGCCCCTTTTTTCTATTCTAGAGCCTCTTTGGGCCGTGCAACCGACCCGAAAGTTTAGAAAGGTGCATCATGAAGCGAGAAATCCCGATCCACTTTCAACCGCAGGACGAGGAAAAACGAATCTACCAGAAGTGGATAGAGACCAAAGCCTTCGCCGCCACGCCGCGCGGCGTCGGCAACTCGTACGTAATCATGATGCCCCTGCCCAACGTCACCGGCGCCTTGCACATCGGCCACGCCATGGACAACGTCATGCAGGATCTGCTGATCCGCTGGCACCGCATGATGGGCGACGACACGTTGTGGATGGCCGGCACCGACCACGCGGGTATCGCCACGCAGGCGATCGTCGAGAAGCGCTTGCACGAACTGGAGGGCAAAACCCGCCACGACATCGGCCGCGAGGCACTGGTGCAGCGCATTTTCGACTGGAAGGACGAATTCCAGACACGGATCATCGGACAGCTCAAGTCGCTGGGGTGCTCGGCCGATTGGGACCGGCTGCGCTTCACGATGGACGCCGTCTGCTCGCGCGCGGTGCGCTACACCTTCTTCAAGATGTTCATGGACGGCATCATCTACCGCGGCACGCGCCTGGTGAATTGGGATTGCCGCCTGCAGACGGCCGTCGCCGACGACGAAATCGCCTACGAAGAGGTGGACGGCCACTTTTGGTACATCAAGTATCCGGTGATCGATCCGCAGCCCGGCGAGCCGGAGTTTGTGGTCGTGGCGACCACGCGTCCGGAGACGATGCTGGGCGACACGGCGGTGGCCTGTCACCCGGATCCACGCCGGGAACTCGAACGGCGGCTGGCCGAAACCAACGAAAAGCTGCAAAACGCCACGCCGAAGGAAAAACCGGGCGTGGAGGCCGAACTCGAGCGCCTGCAGGAGCGCATCGAGACGATGTTGCCCATCCTGGAGACCTTTACCGCGATGGCCCGCGACGGGCGCATGATCAATCTGCCCCTGCATAACCGGCCGATTCCGCTGATTGTCGATGAATGGGCCAAACCGGAATTGGGCACCGGCTGCGTGAAGATCACGCCGGGACACGACCCGAACGATTACGACGTGTGGAAGCGACACGCCGACGAGATCGACATCCTCAACATTCTCAACTCCGATGGCACACTCAACGAAAACGCCGGCCCCTACCAGGGTCAGGATCGTCTCGACGCCCGCGACAAGGTCGTGGCCGATCTCGAGGCGCAGGCGTTGGTGGAAAAAGTCGAAGACCGCCGCATGGAAGTGGGCCACTCCGAGCGCTCCGGCTCGCCGATCGAACCCTATCTGTCGCTCCAGTGGTTCGTGAAAATGGGCGACGTGGACGGCGGCATCGTCTGCGGTCGCGGCACCGACAAGGAATTCACCACGCCCGGCTTGGCGCAGGCGGCCATCGATGCGGTGGAAGACCAGTGGCATTCGCCCGGCGGGTTGAACACGACCTTCCACCCGGACCCGGTGCGCTACGGAAAAACCTATCTTTCGTGGCTGCGCGAAAAACGTGACTGGTGCATCAGCCGCCAGCTTTGGTGGGGTCACCGCATTCCGATTTGGAAAGCGACGGTCCCGGCCGCGGCGGCGCCGGAACTGTTCGAAAAAATCAAACCGTATCTGGACGGCGAGAAAATCGGCGTCCGCCTGGGTTATGAGGATGGCAGCAGCGTCTTGCTCGACTCCGCGCGGCCCTTGCCGGCGATCGACGCGCCGGAAGTGGACGTGTTGGTCTGCCTGCGCGACGCGCCCGACGAGGATGAATTCGCCGCGATTTTCGAGGAATTATCGCTCGTGCGCGATCCCGACGTGCTCGACACCTGGTTCTCCAGCGCCCTGTGGCCGCACAGCACCCTGGGTTGGCCCGATCCGGAAACTGCGCAGGTGGAGCAGGGCCAAACCCCACTGGGCAGCCTCGAGGGCAAGCCGAACTGCCTGGAGAATTACTACCCCGGTTCGTGCCTGGTCACCGGTCGCGACATCATCACGCTGTGGGTGGCGCGGATGATCCTCTCGGGACTTTACAATCTGGGCGAGTTGCCTTTCACCGACGTGTTTATCCACGCCAACATCCTGGACGGCAAGGGCCAGCGGATGAGTAAATCGAAGGGCAACGGCATCGACCCGGTGGACATCATCAAGCGTTACGGCACCGACGCCATGCGCTACGTGCTGTGCGAACTGCAAACCGGCACGCAGGATATCCGCCTGCCGGTACAGGCCCTCAGCCCCTTCACCGGGGAGCCGGTCGACCTGGCGACGGCCAAACACGGGCGCACGATTTTCACGTACATCTGCCCCGAGACCGGCAAGGAATTCGACGTGCTGGGTACGATGAAAGACCTGCCGCAGGCCGAGATGATGAGCGACCGCTTCGATGTCGGCGTGCATTTTTGCACGAAGCTGTGGAACGCGGCGCGGCTCGCTTTTATGAACATCGAGCCATTTACGTGGTCGGCGCAGCAGCCCGGCGAATTGCCCGCGGAGGATCGGTGGATACTTTCGCGCACGTCCAAGGCCGTGGCGACGGTGCACCGGTATTTGGAGGAGTACAACCCGGCGGCGGCGATCAATGCGGCGCGCAGTTTTTTCTGGGCGGAATTCTGCGACTGGTATTTGGAGATCATCAAGCCGCGCTTGGCCGATCCGGAAAAGCAGGCCTTGGCCGGGCAGGTGCTGGCGACGGTGCTCGGCCACGTGTTGCGCCTGTTCCATCCGTTCACGCCTTTTATCACCGAGGCGTTGTGGGAGACGCTCAACGAACTCGCGCCTGAGCGGGGCATCGAGGAGAAGCTCGCCCCGTCGGAACTGCTGATTCATGCCGCGTGGCCGCAAGCAAGCGCCGCGTGGGAGGACACGGATCTCGAACGTCGTTTTGGGATCATGCAGGGGATCACGCGGTCCGTGCGCGACCTTCGCGCCAAGTACGGCCTGCCGCCGCGCGGCGCGTTGCCGGTCATCATCAAGGCCGGCGTTGGGGCGGCGGGGGAACTGGAAGAACTCGCCGACGTGCTGCAGCACATCGCGGTGCTTGAATCGCTGACCTTCGACCCCGAAGCCCAAGCGGACGCGACGGCGGCTTCAGCGGTGGTGGGCGACTTGCAGGTCTTCATGCTCGGCGTGGTGGATGTCGCCAAAGAGAAGGAGCGGCTTACCAAGCAGCGCGACAAGCTGGCCGGCGATGTGGAACGGACGGGCAAGAAGCTGGCGAACGAGAACTTCGTCGCCAAGGCGCCGCCCGCCGTCGTCGAGAAAGAACGCGCCCGATTGGCCGACCTGGGGCAGCAACTGGCCGCCGTCGAAGAGAACCTGCGCCTGCTGGCCGACGCGTAAAATCTGATCGCCTGACCGACAGCCGGCGTCGAGTGCGCCGGCTTTCTTCTAGCGTCGCCGCGGACGAAGCACGAAATAAAGCAGTATTCCCAAAGCTAAAAAACCGCCGGACAGCGGACCGGTCAGGCGAATGGCCGTCGCGCCGCAAGACCCGTCAGACAGCGCCACCATCGCGCCGGTGATGGCAATCGACAGGCCGTTGAGCGCCTTGGTCGTGAAATTGTATGTCCCGAAATACACACTGACCGCCTCGCCGCCGCGGTTGCGCGCGCACGTGGCGATCGCTTCGCCTTCCAGCCCCAGCATGACCGCGACCAGCGGCCCGGCCAGCGCGTAAAGCAGTATTGCCGTGCCGAGTAGCGACCCGATCGAAACGATGCCGAGCAGGTAAGTCAGAAAATAGATGACGCACAAGCCGCATCCGGCCCCGACCACCGCCCGCTCCCAACCGATCCGCAGCGAGAGCCGTGAGGCCCCCGCGAAGCAGGGGATGGCCACCAACAGCAACGGGCCGAGGATCAGGGCGACGTCGCCCCGGCTGCCGCGCAACAGATCTACCGCCACAAAGGGGGCGGCGGCGCTCAGCATGGTGAAAGCCATCTGAGAACCGGCGAACACGCAAAGTACGGAAAGAAAACGGCGGTCGGTCAGTGCCGACTTCAACAACGCCGCGGAAGGGCGCGGGCGGCGCGGAGCCCGTTCGGCGCGTGACGCGGCGGGGGCCGCGAAGTAGGCGGCGGGCATTAATATCACCGCCCCGACGGCAATGGCCAAGGCAGCCGCGAAAAAGCCGAAGCGGTCAACGATATAGGGCGTGACGACGAAGGCGATCACCGTGGCGACCAACGTCCCGAGGCCGAGTAGGCTGGAGAGCGAGGAGCGCGTCTTGCGGTCGCCCGTCGCGTAGTCTTCCACGAGACTCCAATACGGAATGGCGAACGCGGTGTAGCCGATGAAATACACGAACATGCCCGCGACCAGCAGGGTCCAACGCCAACCGACGGACATGCCGTGGTAGGGCGCGAAGATCATCGCCAGGCCGATGCCGGGCAAGAGAAAGGAGAACCACAACAGCGATCGTCGTTGGCGGCCGGCGGCGACCCAGCGGTCGGCGAAGGTGCCCGCGACGGGGTCGGTGGCGGCGTCGAAGATGCGAAAGCCCAGCAGCACGAGGCCGACCAGCGCTACGGGGAAAAGGGGTGGAGCCGAAGCGCCGGGGGGCGGCGCGTGGGTGAAGTCGATAATCCATTGGAAGAAGAAGCGTACCGTACACATGATGCCAAGCTGACCGGCGAAAAAGAGAAGTCGCTGGTGCGCGCGCATGCTTCGACTCACTTTGGGTTTGGTGGTGACAAAAGATTTGCCATGGAGCATAACATGCCGCGGCTTGGTGCGCGCGAAGCCCACGCTGTGTTGTGAAGAAGCCTTTTGGATTGCGTGACGTGAGCGCAATCACTATGCTACTTTTCTTGTCGCGATCCGCGCGCAGGTGCGGCGGAAAGCGGAAAGCTAGAAGAAGGAAACACGTGATGGCTGAGGACAAAACGAAAACGATCGCGCCGTCGAATTTCATCAAAGAAATCGTTGACGGGGAATTGACCGCCGGGAAACACGAGGCCGTGGTCAGCCGATTTCCACCGGAACCCAATGGCTACTTGCACATCGGCCACGCCAAGTCGATTTGCCTGAATTTCGGCCTCGCCGCGCAATACGGCGGCCGCTGTCATCTGCGTTTTGACGACACCAACCCCTCGACGGAAGAAACCGAGTACGTCGAGTCAATCAAGGAAGATATCCACTGGCTGGGCTTTGATTGGGCTGAACACGAATACTATGCCTCGGACTATTTCGAGCAGCTCTACCAGTGGGCGGAATTGCTCATCGGGAAGGGCTTGGCCTACGTGGACGATCTCGCCGAAGACGAAGCGCGCGAGTACCGCGGCAATTTCTTCAACAAAGGGAAAAACAGCCCCTTCCGCGACCGCACGCCGGAGGAGAACCTCGACCTGTTCCGCCGCATGCGGGCCGGTGAGTTTCCCGACGGCAGCCGGACGCTGCGCGCTAAGATCGACATGACTCATCCCAACATGAACATGCGCGATCCGATCATGTACCGCATCAAGCGCGCGCATCACCACCGCACCGGCGACGATTGGCTGATCTACCCGATGTACGACTACGCCCACGGGCAGTCGGACGCCATCGAGAACATTACGCATTCGGTGTGCACGCTCGAATTCGAAGACCATCGCCCTCTGTACGACTGGTTCCTCGAAGCTATCGGCGTGGAAAAACCGCCGCGGCAAATCGAATTCGCGCGGCTGAACCTTTCCTACACCGTCGTGAGCAAGCGCAAGCTGCTGCAACTCGTGCGGGAAAACATCGTCGACGGTTGGGACGATCCGCGCATGCCGACTATCGCAGGCATTCGACGACGCGGCTATCCGGCCGAATCGATTCGCCGTTTCAGCGAGCGCGTCGGCGTGGCCAAAGCCGACAGCACCATCGATGTAGCCCTGCTGGAGCACACCGTGCGCGACGTGCTCAACGAAAGCTCGCCGCGCGTCATGGCCGTGCTCCGTCCGCTGAAGGTGACGATCACCAATTTCCCGGAAGACGAGGTTATGGAGATCGACGCCCCCTACATGCCCGAGGATTTCAGCCGCGGTTCGCGAAACGTGCCTTTTACGCGAGAGATTTTCGTCGAGCAGGACGACTTCCGCGAAGATCCGCCGAAAAAATGGTACCGCCTCACGCCCGGCGGCGAGGTGCGGCTACGCTACGCCTGCATCATCCGCTGCGAGGAAGTCGTCAAGGACGATGAGGGTCGGGTCGTGGAGTTGAAGTGCACATGGGACCCGAACTCAAAAGGCGGCAACCCGGCCGACGGCCGCAAAATTCGCGGCACGCTGCACTGGGTGTCGGCGCGCTTCGGCGTTCCGGCGCAGGTGCGCTTGTACGACCGGCTGTTTGTCGACGAGAACCCCGACGATGCGGCCGAGGGCGGCAGCTTCCTGGACAACGTCAATCCGGATTCGCTGGAGATCGTCGACGGCGCGATCATCGAGCCCAGCCTGAGCGAAGCCGCGCCCGGCGATCGCGTGCAGTTTGAGCGGCTCGGCTATTTCTGCGTGGATACCAAGCTCACGACGCCGGACCGGCTGGTGTTCAACCGCACGGTCACGCTGCGCGACACCTGGGCGAAGATCGAGAAAAAGCAGGGCGGCGACAAGGGTGCGAAGAAGGCGAAGGCCAAGGCGGATCGCAAGTCGGCCGACGGTGTGGCGGCCGTGGCGCCCGAGATCGAATTCGACGCCTTTGCGAAACTGGACCTGAGGGTGGGCGTCGTACGAGAAGCCTCGCGGGTCGAGGGAGCCGACAGACTCTTGCGCTTGCTGGTTGACATAGGCGAAGAGAAGCCGCGGCAGATTATCGCGGGCATTCGCCCCTCGTATCCCGAGCCGGCGGAGTTGGTCGGCAAGCAAGTGATGGTCGTGGCGAACTTGAAACCGCGTCAGATGAAGTTCGGCTTGTCCGAAGGCATGATTCTCTCGGGTGGGCGCGGCAAGAGCTTCCGCGTCGTCACCTTTGACGGCGAATTGAAGCCCGGCGACAAGGTTAGCTGACCGGCGCCTCTTCCTCGGTGGCAAAACGGTCGGGCCGCGCGACCGTGTCGAGCACCTCGCGCACTTTCTTGGCCAGGTCATCCACGTTGAATGGCTTTTCGATGAAGGCGACACCTTCTTCGAGCACGCCGTGCCGGGCGATGACTTCGGCCGTGTATCCCGACATGAACAGCACGCGCAGGTCGGGGCGGAACTCCGTAATGCGTTCGTACAACTCCTTGCCGTTCATCCCCGGCATGATCACGTCGGTCAGCAGCAGATCAAGGCCGTCGGCGTTCTTGGTCGCCAGCGCGAGGGCGTCGGCGCCGGTGTCGGCCACCAGCACGCGGTACCCGTTGAGTTCCAGAATCTTTTTGACGAGGGTGCGCAGCATTTCCTCATCTTCGACCAGCAGCACCGTCTCACCGCCCTTGCTCGGCGGTATCGGCTCGAAGCTTGTTACATCGTCCGGCTTTTTTTCGACGGCGGGCAGATAAATGCGCACCGTCGTGCCGACGTCGATATCCGAGTCGACAAGGACGAATCCGTTGTTCTGTTTCACGATGCCGAACACGGTCGCCAACCCCAGGCCGGTGCCTTTGCCGCGTTCTTTTGTGGTGAAGAAGGGTTCGAAAATGTGTTCGAGGGTCGTTTCGTCCATGCCGGTGCCGTTGTCGCGCACCACGAGCTTCACGTATTCGCCGGGTTTGGCGAAGGTGTGTTCGGCGCAGAATTCCTCGTCGACGGTGGCGTTGACGGTTTCGATTACGATGCGACCGCCTTCCGGGAGGGCGTCGCGGGAATTGACAACGAGGTTGAGCAGCACCTGGTCGATCTGCCCCGGGTCGGCCTTGATGTAGTACAGGTCGCTCCGCGTCTGCAATTCGAGTTGCAGGTCTTCGCCGATGACGCGCTCGAGCATGCGGTGAGCGTTTTCAACCACCGTGCTGATCTGTAGGATTTCCGGCGAGATCAACTGTTTGCGGCTGAACGCGAGCAACTGCTTGGTCAACGCGGCGGCGCGTTCGGATGCGTGGCGTATTTGCTGGACGTCTTCAAAGACCGAATCGTTTTGGTCCAGACGCCGCAGGATCATATCGGCATAGCCGGTGATGCCGGTCAGAATATTGTTGAAGTCATGCGCAACGCCGCCGGCCAACCGGCCTACGGCTTCCATCTTTTGCGATTGGCGCAATTGCGCTTCGAGGGTGTCGCGTTCCCGCTGTTGCCGGCGGTGGCCGGTCAGGTCGCGAACGATGATGGAGGCGCCGATCAAGTGGCCGTGGCCGTCGGAAATCGGCGAGATGGTCAAGGCGACGTCGATCAGTTTGCCGTACTTGGTGAGGCGCTGCGTTTCGTGATTGACGATGCTCTCGCGGTGCTGGATTTTGTCGAGGATCCACTGCAGTTCCGGACCGCGTTCTTCGGGGACGAGGACGGCGATCGACTGCCCCGTGATTTCATCCGCGGTGTACCCGAACATTCTCTCGGCGCTGCGGTTCCAACTGGTGATCAAGCCGTCCGGTGCGTTGCCGATGATCGCGTCGGTCGAGGATTGCACGATGGCAGCCAGTCGAGACTGCATTTCGACGGCGCGCCGATGCTCGGTGACGTCCTCGCCGATCGCGGCCGTGCCGATGATTTGCCCGTCACCCGCCCGCAGAAAGGTGTTGTTCCAACGGATATGCCGGCACTCGCCGTCCTTGCTGTGAATATCGTGCTCGACGTGTGCGGGAATGCCGCCGGTGCGAACCGAACGCTCGAAAACCTCGCGCGCCTGCGGACCGGGGCGCATCGGGCTTTCAAACCAGTTTTGGCCCACGATGTCTTCGCGCTGCCAGCCGGTAAGACGCAGCAGGTAGTCGTTGGCGAAGGTCACTTTCCCCTCGGTATCGAGGGTAATCGCGACCAGTTCGACATTCTGCAGCATCGTGCGGAATCGGGCTTCGCTGGTTTGCACGGTCAGTTCGGCGCGCTTGCGTCCGGTGATGTCGAGCATGACGCCGTGATACAGCGGTGCGGCGTCGATCCGCTTGGGGTCGATCCACACGCGCATATCCAACCAGTGGATGGAATCGTCGCGGGCGATGATACGCAACTCTAGTTCGACATGCGGCGTGCCGCCCGTGGCGGCCTCCTCCAAATGGCGCACAACCCATTTGACGTCGTCGGGATGGATGATGTCGGGCAAACCGGGGCGGCCGCGGGTCAACTGGGCGGGCGAATAACCGAACTGCCGCACGTTGTCCGTGACGAACTCCACCGGCCAGCGCTCCGTGCCGCGCCACGTGATCGCCACGGCGGGGCTGCGGTCGATAACGTCCACTAACGCTTGGTTTTTCAGTTGCTCCTGGCGTAACTTTTGTTCGGCGCGTTTTTGCTCGGTGATGTCGCGCACGACCAGCAGCAATAAACGATCCTCGCCGATCCGGGCTTCCAGCGCGCTGATTTCGACCGGGAAGAACGTGTCGTCGGCGCGGTGATGGAGGGCCTCGTACCGCAAGCCCTCGCGTACCGACTCGTCGCGCAGTGCAGCTTCTTCGCCGCCGTCGCGCCGCAAATCGCGGTAGTTCATCTCGAGGAATTGTTCGCGCATAAACCCGTAGGTGGATACCGCCGCGGCGTTCACTTCCCGAATCACGCCGGTGTGGGCGTCGACGAACAAAATGGCGTCGCGGCTGTGCCGGGCGAGAAGCTGGTACTTTTCGAGGATTTCATGCTCGCGGCGCTGTTCGGAAACGTCGCGCATCACCGCGACCCATCGCTGTGCGATCACCGGGTCCTTACGCATGGGCGAAACGGTGGTTTCCATAACGAGTTGTCGGCCGTCGGCGGCGAGCATGGTCCACGTCCCGCGCCAAAAGCCGTCGACGCTAATTGCCGTTTCGAGGTCGCTTTTAAGGTCGGCGAATGCGCCAGGGCTCTGCAGCGTGTGGACGGCACGGCCGAGTAACTGCTCGCGGGTGTAGCCGAAGGTGTCGAGCGTGGCTGGATTGACGTCGACGATTTCGAATTCGTCCTTGCCGCCGAGAATCAAAAGGCAATCGTTGGAGCTGTCGATAATCGTCCGCAAGCGCGCGCGGCTGCGCTCGAGTTCTTCCCGCGTCTGTTGGATGGCGGTGATGTCCACGATGACGTCGCAGAGCGAAACAACCCGCCCCAACTCGTTGCGAATCGGATTGGCCGAACAATCGCACCACAGTTCACGCCGATCTTTGCGAATCAGACGTTTTTGCATGCGGTAATGCGGAATCTTGCCGCGACGCAAGCGATCGAAATAGTCCTGCGCGGCCTCGACATCGTCGGGATGGGTGATATGCGCTTCTTGGATTCCACGCAGTTCATCGGCGCGATAGCCGGTCAACTTATGCCAGTATTCGTTGCAATAGAGGTAACGACCGGACAAATCGCGCACCGCGATGCCGCAACTGGCGTTCTCAAAAACGGCGCGATAGCGCGCTTCGCTTTCAATCACCTGTTGTCGCGCGCGATCAAAAAAGACCAACAGCAATCCCAGCGCGACGGCCATTTGCAGCGTCGCGCCCAGAATGAAACCCCAAGGCGCCAGATATTCCACCAAGCGCAAGAACGGGTAATCGGTTTTATGCAGGCCCCAGAGGATGAAACTCACGCCTAAGATCACCCGCCCGGTCACGCGCGTGGACGTGTCGCGCAGCAACGCGACGCCGGTGATGATGTAGGCAACACCGAGGAAAAGGTATGTGGGCAGGGCAAGCGTGACGAAGGATTTCTGCAGGTACATCGCGCCGACAATCCAGATTATGTCTAACACCGCGGCGACGGCGATCCAGGAAACGCGGCGAACGTTGATGAACAGCAACGTTCCCCACAGCAGAAACGCGCCGCTTAGCAGCGCGGCAATGTGTTCGGCGGCGAGTAGGGCGCGATATTCGTAACCGAAGTCCATCAAGAGGGTGAAAAGGAAACGGACGCCGTACAAGCCCCAACTAATCGTCCAGATGCCCAGATATCGCTGGCGTTCCCGCACGTAGATGAGGAAATACACGATCGCCAACATTAAGGTGCCGATTAACGTTGCGATGATCGCCGGTATGGTCCAACTCATGGTGTTACCGTTTTTCCAATCCCATTCGTACGTCCGCTACGGGGAGCCAACCCCTTCACTATCATCGGGTTTTTGTCGGTGGAACTCAACTATAGCGATTCTTTGAAGGTAGAGAAACGGGGCGGCATTTGCCGCCCCGTCGATGTGATTTCGTCCGGTGAAGTCTAGAAGGTAATCGGCACGAAAATCGTATGCAGGGTAATGCCTTCCTCGGCGAGCTTGGCCTGCGTCTCGGCCTCGGAGTGCGTCGAGCGCGGCGGCGTCAAGGCGTCGGCGTCGGTGATAACAATGATCATCCGCGCCGTCGTACTGGTCCAAGCCAGTCCCGTCGCCGTCTCCCACACACCGTCGTAAAGAGATTCGGGCCAGTCGCAGCCACCGACGACATTGATGGAATCAAAATAGCCCGTAATTTCCGAGCGGTTGCCGGCGTCGGCCATAGGTAACAGGCCGGCGGAATTCACGTCGTACCAGGGATTGTCGCAATCACGGTCTTTGTACCAAGCGATAGCCAGGTTGCCGTTTTGCGATTGCACTTCCGCGATAATGCCGTTGAATTCGGAGGACACGGCAGCTTGGTCGTCCCACATCGAACCGGTGGCGTCGAGCAGAATCGCCGTGTCCGAACCGTTACCGCCGCGTTCGTCGATAATATCCCGAATCTGGCCGGGCACGTCGCCGGCTGAATCGGCCGTGCGGTTTTCCCCCTCTTCAGCAGGCGGAGCGCCTTCATCCGTGGGCGGGTCGCCGGTCGGGTCGCTCAGATCCTCGGCCTTCTCTTTCGCTTGGCAATCGATAATGTAGGCTGCGCCCAACACATCTTCCTGTGCCGCGAGCAACTCCTCCATCGCCTCGTCAGCCGCCTCACCGAGATCGTCGCGCGTTAGGCCGACATATTCGAGCAAGTCGTTCAGACAGACTTCGCCGTCAAACACGACATCGGCCAGCTCTTTAATGGCGTCTTCCGCTTCATCGCAAGCCATCATGCTGCCACACGCCAACAAGGCGACGAGCGACACCAACAAAGCCAGTTTCTTCATTTTGTTTCACTCCTTGGCCTATCCCAGGACAGAACCGCGAAAAGCACTCCGGCGTCCCTCGGAGAGGCAATATTTGGACTCGATTGTTGATGAAAACAAGTTGCTTGCCGGTAACGTAGCGAAGAAACTCCGAGATGTCAATTTATCGGAGACTTCCGGAGAATCAACGGGCCTTGTTCGCGCCGGGAAAGAAAAATGCCGCTCCCGGAGGGGGGGAGCGGCAAAAAGGGAGATGAGGTTCGGCTGTGGTGAGAAGAACCTATGGTTACGGGATCTATGTCATGGTGTCGCCTGCGGCGTAAAACTCAGTTTTTCCAGGTCGTATCCGCGCTCGACTAAAGTTTCGAGAATCAGGTCGAGTCGGTCCGGATTCATCTGCGGTGTGCGGCTGAGTATCCAAAGGAAATCGTCGGTCGGCCCGCCCACAACTGCCCATTCGTAGGGCTGGTCGCCGGTGCGGCCGTCGAGTTCGATCACCCAGTACGGCGCGCCGAATAGCGGGACGAAGAAGACCTTCAGCCGCGCATTGGTGACTTTGTCGACAACCTTGGCGTAGGCCTGCGTCTTCTTGTAAAGGCCGTCCAACGACCCGACGTAGCATTCGTTCAATACGGTGATCGTGCTGTCGGGGCGAGGCGTGTACGTCGCCGTCGTGCCGGTGCAGCCGCGTTGAAACACCTGCTCGTACGTGGCGATTTCGTACCAACGGCCCACGTAACGATCCAGATCGAGCGTGGCGACCGTAGATCCGTCGGCCGTCAGCGGAGAGAAGGTTGTTGCTTGCACGAGAAGTTGCTCCCTGGTTAGATTCAGCAAATCGACGTTCGCCGCCGCCAATTCCGTTGTCGAAAGATCGAGCGTTGACGAGGTCACAGTCGTGCCGATGGGTTGGATCATATTCGTGTCTTCCGAGTCATCATCTCCAGCTTCGCCACATCCGGCAGCCATAAATGCGATGGCGATCAGCAGAAACCCGGACAGGGCGAACGTGACGAAATCCCTGTCAGAGCGGAATAACGACCGGGACGCGGTCCGAGGTGATACGTTGATTTTTGCTTTCATTTTCTTCCCTTTCAGCCTCTTGTTTTCTGTGTTCCAAAGACAAAGCAAACGTAGACACCAAACGAGAGTTGTCAATATTAAATATGGACAATATTCGTTCGGGCGAACAGGCTGTGTGGTGAATGACCCGTAAAATGTTCGGTATTGTCAGTTATTTCAAGGGTTTGCAGGTGGACGAGTGACGTCTCGGAAAAACCGAAAAAATTCGTCGCGAATGGGTCCCTCGTGACCGGGAATAAGGTCCACGATGGGCGAGAGGTGGCTGCCTTCAGGGATTTTGACGTATGTCACCGACGCGCCCGCGCTTCGGAGCGTCTCGGCGAAACGGGAGGCTTGCGCTTCGCTGGTCAACTGGTCGCCTTCGGCGTTGACGATCAGCACCGGCGGAATGTCGGCTTTGGCGTGCTTGATCGGTTGAGCGGCATTCAGATTTTCTTCCGACCCCATGACCTTCAATAGGATTTTCGGGTCCAACAGATTGTCGCGCTCTAAATCGTAAGCTCCGGAAAGGAGAACAACGCCCGCCAAATCCGTCGGCGCGAAGCTCAAGAGGGCGCGCAGGTCGTCTTTTAAAAGCATCAAGGCGACAAGGTGCGAGCCGGCCGAATGACCGCCCACCACGATCCGCTCCGGGTCACCGCCGTATTCGGCGATGTGGTCGTGTATCCAATTCAGCCCCGCCGCGACATCGTAGGCAAAGGCCGGGTAGGTGACCTCGGGATAGAGGCGGTAGTCGAGCAGCACCGTGACGATACCCTGGTCGTGCAACGCCTTGCCGAGAACGGGATACAAGCGCCGGTTGCCGGATTTCCAGTAACCGCCGTGTACGAAGACGAACACCGGCGCGGGCTCGTCACCGGTCGTGCGGATGATATCCATTTTTTGTAGGTCGGTCGCGTCGGGTGTATACGGCACGTCGCGCACAAATCCGGAATAATTGGCGCGGAAACGAAAGCCGCTGACCTGCGCCGTAAGCAATGCGCGCCAGCTTTTGACTTTCCCGTCTTCACAGCCAACCAACCCGGCGAGTAGGGCGATGCAGAGGACGGCGGCGACCGCCGTGGATATCGCCCGCGTGGCGCGCCTACTTCGCATTGACCGTCAGGTCTCCGAGATCATCGACCGAAAATCCGTTGGTCGTACCCGGGTCGAAATCGCAGTACCGCCAACTCACCGCGTTCGTGTACGCGAAGCGGTAGGCGTAATGATAGGAACCAGCCGTATCCACCGTGAGGGTTTGCTGAAACTCGTCGTTGTCGTCACCGGTGTGGCCGCTGTTGAACTCAGCATTGACCCACGTGAATTTGTCCGGCCACGTACGCGGATCCTTATCCGTCGGGCCGACTCCGACTTGCGCATGCAGGTCCGGCGCTGGCGAACCCAGGCCGGTCACGCCGGGAATGTAGACCTGCCCGAAAATGTCTTCGGTGGGCACGGAAATCGTCGTGGTGGTTGACTGCGGGTATTGCAGGTCGCACCAATCGACGTTGTTGGGCCTGGCGTGCACGCGGCCCATGTCTTCCGGATCGAAGCCGTTGGTCGTGCCTTCGTCGATATCGCAATAGGTCCACGTCCCGCCCGCGTCGGTGGAGGCGCGCACCACGTAGGCGTAGGTGTTGCCGGCGCCGAACGTGAGCGATTGCTCGTACTCGTCGTTGTCGTCGCCGCTGTGACCGTAGTTGAAGCCCATGGCGAACCACGAGAACGCGCCGGGATTGGCCGTCGGGTCCACGCCCGGTGAAGCGATGCCGAGTTGCACGGTCAGGTAGGGTAGCGGCGTGGCGCCGCCGGTCTGTCCGGGAATATACACGCGACCGTAGATCGTTTCAGTCGGCGTGCCTTCGACGGTGATCGTCTCGAACGGATATTGAATGTTGCACCAATCGACGCCCGGCGCGGTCGTGTCGTTGTCATCGTCATTGTCATCGTCGTTGTCATCATCGTTGTCATCATCATCGTCGTCGTCGTCGTCGTCATCATCGTCGGCGGTATCGTCGTCCGTGGTGTCATCGTCCGTGGTGTCGTCGTCCGCGGAGTCGTCGTCCGCGGAGTCGTCGTCCGCGGTGTCGTCGTCGTTATCGTCGTCGTTGTCGTCATCATCATTATCGTCGTCGTCATCGTCATCGTCATCGGCGCCGGCGGCGTCGTCGTCGTCGAGCAACGGACCGTCGGCGTCCACATCGTCGTCATCGTCGCGGCCGCCGCAATCGGAGGCGATCATGGCGAAGGCGGTGAGAATCACGAGCAAGAAAACGAGTAGTCGCGTGGTCATGATCTACTCCTACCGGCTATCGTTAACAAACAGCGCGCCCATTTGGGCGAGGGTGAAGTCGCCGGTCAGTCCCCCATCCAGGTCGCAGTATTCCCACGTCAGGCCGCCGTCGGTCGAGAAGCGGTAGGCGTAGCCGTAGGTGCCGGCGGCTCCAGGCGTGATCGACGTGGCATACTCGTCGTTGTTGTCGACCGACACGTTGAACGCGGCGGGTGACCAATCGAAGTCGCCCGGGTTGGTCGTCGGATTGCTGCCCTGCGTCGCATAGCCGAGTTGCGCCTGCACGATCCCCGAATCCTCGCCCGTGCCCGTGTAACCGTCTACGAAAACCTGGCCGTAAATCAGTTCTGTGGCCACGCCGACGACCGTGGTCGTCTCGCTCGGATACTGCAGGTTGCACCAGCCGATGGGCGCGACGATCTGCTCGACCACATGCAACGTGCCAAGCTGATCGGTGCTGACGCCGTCGCTGCTGCCGTTGAGGTCGCAGTAGGTCCAGCTCGAACCGCCGTCGACCGAGAAACGGTAGGCGTAGGCGTAGTCTCCGAGCGTGTCGGGGTCCATTTGCACCGCATACTCGTCGTTGTTGCCGTCGGAAATGTTGAAGGCGGCCGCTTCCCACGTATAAGCGCCGGGATAGCCGCTGGGGTCCGTGTCCTGCGGCCCGAAGCCCGCCTGGCCGGTGATCGAGCCCGAAGGCGTGCCGGTGCCGGTTTCATCGGCGACGTACACGCGACCGTAAATGTTTTCGGTCGGGTTGCCCAGAATCGTCGTGGTTTCCGCCGGCCAGTGAAGATTGCACCAGCCGACCTCCAATTCCTGCTCGCCGACGGTCAGCGCGCCCATTTGGTCGGTCTGGAAGCCGTTACTGGAGCCGTCGAGATCGCAATACACCCAACTGGCGCCGCCGTCACCGGAGAAACGGTAGGCGTAGGCGTAATTCCCTTCGGTGTCCTCCACGATGGGCGTTTGGTATTCGTCGTTGTTGTCCTCGACGTGATCGTTGTTGTACGACGCGTTGGTCCACTCGTAATCGCCCGGGCTTGCCGAGGGGTCGGCGCCGCGATCGCCCCAGCCGACCTGCGCCAAGACGCCGCTGCAGAACTGATCGCCGTCCGTGCAGCCTTCCACAAAGACGCGCCCGTAAATGCCTTCGGTCGCCGTGCCCGGTTCGGTTTGCGTCGAGGGCGGATACTGCAGCACGCACCAGCCGATGGTGTACTGCACTTCCGCAACCGTCAGCGTGCCCATGGTCGAGGGGCTGAAGCCGTCGTCGGTGCCCACGCCCCAATCGCAGTACGTCCACGTCGCGCCGCCGTCGCCCGAAACGCGGTAGGCGTATTTGTAAACGCCCTCTTCATCTTCGGTGATCGTGGCCATGAACTCGTCGTTGTTGTAGCTCTCGTCGCCCTCGATGGGCGCGAAATCGGGGTTGTACGCGGCGTCGGTCCAGGTGAACAAGGACTCATCCACCGAAGGATCGATGCCCTCCTCGCCGTGGCCGACCTGCATGGTGATCGACTCGCACGCCGAACCCTGTTCTTCGGTGCAACCCTCCACGAACACATGGCCGTAAATCGGCTCGCTGGGTACGCCCGGCGCGGTTTGCGTGGCTTCCGGCCAGCGGATGGCGCACCAGTCGATCTCCACGCCCGGCTCGCCGTAGTAGAAACCGTTTTCCAACTCGGCGAATTCGCCCCCGGGGTTTTCGACCTTCACCGTTACCGCGCCGTTGCCGCCGGCGGGCGAGGGAGGCGTGTTGGCCGACAGTTCGGTGCTGCTGCTGAAGGTGACCGAGTCGGCTTCGCTGTCGCCGAAGTAGAGCTTGCAGCCGTCCTCGAAGGCGCGTCCGTAAACAATGACCGGCGTACCGCCCGCGACCGGACCGGTGCCGGGCTGTACGGACAGCACGACGAATTCGTCGTCGTCATCGTCATCGCCCGCGTCGCCGCTGTCGTCGTCGTCATCGCCGCTGTCACAGGCCACGACATTTACCAAGAGACTGAGCGCCGCGAGGGCAGCCAGCAACCAAAACCATTTTGTGTGCATGTTTTTCCCCAATCTGCGCGTCAAACGGGTCGCTTCACCAAGCCCGCCTAGTTTATCCCTTAACGCCGCCTGCCGTCAGGCCTCCCACGAGGTGCCGTTGGAGGGCGAAAAACAACGCCATCACCGGTACCGACACCAAAATCGCGCCCGCCGCGAAGCGGCCCCATTCGGTCGAGTAGTCGCCGACGTAACGCTGCAACGCGACCGGCAGCGTGAACATGGTTTCTTCCGATAAGAAGGTGGCCGCCAAGATGAACTCGTTCCACGCCGTCATGAAACTAAACAGCGCCGTCACCACGATCGCCGGGCGGGCCAGGGGCAGCACGATCTTCGTGAAAATCGCAAAGCGGCCCATGCCGTCCATCACGGCGGCTTCTTCCAGATCCTTGGGAATCGTATCGAAGTAGCCTTTGAGCATCCAGACGCAAAAGGGAATCGCCGTCGTGGAATACACCAGCGCCATGCCGGTCAGCGAATTGAGCAGGTGCAGCTTCTGCATCAGGATGTAAAGCGGGATGGCCATCACGACGCCCGGGAACATCTGCGTCACCAGCAGCATTGTCATCCCGGCCTTGCGCCCCGGAAACACGAAACGCGAAAAGGCATACGCCGCGGTGGTCGCCAGCGTCACGCCGATCAACGTCGTAGCCAACGAGACCGCCACGCTGTTGAAAAGTTGATGCGCGAACAACCAGTGCCCCGCCATGTCGCGCGCCAAAATCAGGTCCGTAAAATTGCCCAGGTAGAAATGCCGCGGCAGGGGATTGGCCGACAGCGAAAACGCCTGGGACGGCGTCAGCGCCATCTTGATCACCCACAGCACCGGATAAAGCGTGACCAGGCAAACCAGCGTCAGCGCGGCGTTGAGCAAAAAGGATGTCCAGGCGCGGGGCGCGTTCATGCCGCCTCCTCCCCGCCGGTGATCCGTCGCGTCAGCCGCGAGTAGACGATCAACGTCAAAAAAATCAGCGTTGCGTAGGCCGCCGCGTATCCGTATTGCTCCTGCCGCGTGAAGGCCCAGCGATACGCCTCGCTTATCAAAATCTCCGTCGCCCCGTCCGGCTCGCCGCCCGAGACTAGGTAGATGATGTTGAACATGTTGAAGGTCCACACGCTGCCCAGCACCACGGCGGGCACCAGCGCGGGCCTGATTTGCGGCAGAATCACCCGGCGAAAGCGCGTCCACGGCCCGGCGCCGTCCATCAGCGCGGCCTCTTCGAGGTCTTTGGGGATCGCCTGCAGCGCGCCGAGGGCGACGACCATCATGAACGGAAAGCCGAGCCACGTGTTGGTCGTGACGTTGGCGGCGAACGCCGTCCAGAAATGCGAGAACCAACTCACCGGCTCAAGCCCCAGCAGGTCGAGCAAGCCGTTGATCGCGCCGAACTGGCTGTGGAACATGCCCTTCCAAATCAGGGCGGTGATGTAGTTCGGCACGGCCCACGGCACGATCAGCAGCACGCGGTACACGCCGCGCAGCTTCAGCCATTCGTTGCGCAGGAGCATCGCCATCGCCAGGCCGATCGACACGTGCAGCGCCACGTTCACTGCGGTCCACATCACGGTCACCGCGAGTGTGAAGTAAAACGATAGAGGGTCGGTCACGGCGTAATCGGCCCCGGCAAGGATGCTCGCGAAGTTCGCCAACCCCACAAAGGTGAACGTGCCGCCCTTGTGCGAGAAAAACGCCACCGCGGTGCCCACGACGAAGGGGATGAACACCAGCAGCAACAAACCGACGGCCGTCGGCAGCAAGTAAAAATACGCGTGTCGGCTCTTGCGCATCTGCGCCAATGCGCCGGCGCGTTTGACCCGTATCGCCGTCCAGCCCAACCACGCGACAATCGCCAGCAGCGCGAGGCCGATGTACGGCCACGGATTCTTCGCCGGCGGCGCGGGCCGCGCGATCACCATGAGATGGTGTTGCGCTTTGGCCATCGCTTCGTCGGGCGACAGCGAAACCCGTAAGGCACCCCGTAGCGCTTGCGCGGCCGGTTCCCACACCGAGCGCATGAGCGGGTTGTTGGGCATCGGCTCGCTGTGTTCGATCTGGGCGCGAAACTGCAGCACATGCGGATCGACATTCAGGTCGTCGGCGTCGTACACCGCGGCGGCGGCGACCAACTGCTTGCCTTTTTCCAGGCGATAACGTGCGCCGTCACCCAACGCGAGGAACTCGGCCACCGCCAGCGCGCCCGCCGGGTCCTTGGCGTAGGCGCTCACGAGCGCGGCCTCGACGGTCAAAAAGGGTGCGGCCGGTTTGCCCGTGGCCGACACGATCGGCAGCGGCGCCACGCCGTAATCGATGCGCGGGTCGATTTCGCCCAGCATCCACGGGCCGTTGATCACCAGCGCGGCCCTGCCTTCGTTGAATAGCTGCGAAACGAGCGCCCCGGTCGGCTCGGCGGGCAGCAGCTTGCGCTCCATCAAGTCGGCGACGAACGCGACGGAAGCCACGTTGCCGGGGTTGTGCAGGTCGGCCTTGCCCTCCGCGTCGAAAATGTGACCGCCGAAACCGAACAGCCAACCGGCGTGGTGGTAGAAGCTACCCGCCTCATAGGCCAGGCCGAACCGCTTCGCGGCGGGATTCGTGTGCGTTTCGAGAAACGCGACGAGTTCGTCCGTGGTGGCCGGGGGCTTGTCGATCAAAGCCTTGTTGTAGAGCAGGGCGACCGACTTGGTGGCCAGCGGCACGCCGTAACGCTTGCCCTGAAAACGCAGCGCGTCGACGGTGACCGGGAAAAAAGCATCCCACGAAGCGGGCGTGAGGTCGTCGTCCAGGGGCCGCAGCAAGCCCGAGCGCGCCCAGTCGCCCACCCGCTCGTGCGCGAAGATGAACAGGTCCGGACCCTGACCGCGCGGAATGGCCGAGGTGAGCTTGTTGGCGTAAGCCTCGTGCGGCACGGCGAGTAAGGTGACGCGCTTTTCCGGATGAGCCGCGTTCCAGGTTTCGATCAGGCTTTCCAGCGCGGCTTGCTCGTCGCCGCGATAGCTGTGCCAGAGGGTGAGCGGCGAGGCCGTCGCCACGACCGCCGACAGACAGAGGAAAACAACAAGGATGGCGAGCAGTCGTCTCATGACGGACGAATCGCGGCCTCTGTGTGGCGATCGAAAAGATAAACCTGCGCCGGGGCCACGCGAAAGGTGACTTCCCGCTCGGGCGTCAGCCGGGCGGCCGCCGCGGCGTCGATTTGGGCGACGCACGGTGACTCGCCGACGCGCACGTGAACGTAGGATTCGCCCCCTACCGGCTCAACGACCTCCACCACGCCTTCCACTGCCCCGCCGTCGCCGTCGAGTTGGAGACCGGCGGGCCGCACGCCGACGATTACTTCGGAGGGCGCATTGTGTAGGGCGCGATAGGCATCGGGCAAAGTCAGCGACAAGCCGGGCGCGGTCGCCGTCGCGGCGCCTGCGTCAAAGGTTGCGGGGAAGAAATTCATCGGCGGGCTGCCGATAAAGTGCGCCACGAAGCGGTTGGCCGGGGTGTTGAAAAGGTCGCCCGGCGTGCCGATCTGCTGGATGATGCCGCCTTCCAGCACGACGATGCGGTCGGCTAGCGTCATCGCCTCGACCTGATCGTGGGTGACGTAAATCATCGTCGTGGCCAGGTCGCGGTGCAGCTTCTTGAGTTCGACGCGCATCAAACTGCGCAGCGCCGCGTCGAGGTTCGACAAGGGTTCGTCGAAAAGGAACGCGTTGGGTTGGCGGACGATGGCGCGCCCGACCGCGACGCGTTGCCGCTGCCCGCCGGAGAGCTGCTTGGGGTAGCGACTCAGCAGGGGCGACAGGCCCAGCCGCTCGGCGGTCTCCGCGACGAGCCGGCGGACTTCATCCTTGGGCATCTTGCGTACCGAGAGCGAAAAGCCGAGGTTTTCCTCGACCGTCAGGTGCGGGTAGAGGGCGTAGGATTGAAAGACCATCGCCAGGTCACGGTCTTTCGGGTGTACGCGGTTGCTGAGACGGCCGTCGATGAACAGCGAGCCGGACGTGATTTCCTCCAGCCCGGCGATGCAGCGCAGCAGTGTCGATTTGCCGCAGCCCGAGGGCCCCACGAGCACCAGAAACTCGCCGCGCCGGATGCCCAGGTCGATGCCCTGGAGGATGACGTTATCGCCGTAGGCCTTGACGACATCCCGCAGTTCGATGAACGCCGCCGCTTTGTCCTCCGTCATAATGTGCGCCTTGTGCGTATCGGCGGGCGTTTAGTTGGCCCGCACGTAGATTTTCCCCCCGCGGGGCTGCACGGTGACCGCCAGCTTGCCGTCTTCGCCGACGATCACCTCGTCGTCGGTCACGTCTTGATCGTCGAACACGTTGACCAACACCGTGCCCTGCGGGAAGCTCGTTTGCATATCGTTGCCTTCCTGCCCTTCCATCCACGCCGCGCTGGTGACGCTTGCGTGCTCGTCGTTCGTGTTGACGACGACCAGCACCGTCTCGCCTTTGTATTCGCGCTCGAAGGCGAAAATGCCTGCATCGAGTTCGCTGCCGGTGCGCTCGCTCGACCAGCGAATCTGCATGTCGCCGCGCCGCAGGGGCAGGTATTTTTTGCGCAGCTTGATCAGGTGTTTGATAATCTGGAAGGTCTCGTTGCTCGTGCCGAAACCGCTCGTCCACAGATCCTCGCGGTTGAAGGGGTCGTTGCCGCCGTCGAATTGCTGCTCAGTGCCGTAATAGAGGCAGGGGATGCCGTCGATCGTGAACATGTAGATCAGCACGTTGTGCAGCATGCCGAGGTTCGGATTATCGTACAGGTAGCGCGACAAGTCGTGGTTGTCGATGAAATTGACCAACAGCTTCTGCGGCGCGATGCCCTTGCCGTCTTCGTCGGTCGGCCCCAGTTCGTTCGGGACGCTTGAGTAATTCGTCGCGCGGGCATTGAACAGATTCTCGATTTCCGAGGTCGGCCCACCGTACTTGAACACGCCGTCGATGACCGTGAACTTGTGTGAGAAATAGAAAACCGAATCGATCGCGTTGTTGAACGTGTACCCGCCGATCAACGCGTCGTCGCCGTCGAAGGCCTCGCCGAACATGAAGAAGTTGCGTTTGCCGTGTCGCGCGGCGAAGCGCCGGATGCCGGGGCAGAAGGTTTGCCAGAAGCCGTGCTCGATGTGCTTGAGTGTGTCGATGCGGAAGCCGTCGAAGTCGGCGGCGCCGATCCAGTAGCTGAACACCTCGATCATCTTCTCGCGGACGGCGGGGTTGGTCGTCTTGATGTCTTTTAGCCCGCCGGGGAAATCGCCGAGCACGACTTGGTCGCGGTTGTTCCAATCCCACACGCGGCCCATGCGGTTGTACCAGTTCGGATTCTGGAACTCCGCCGGCTGCGGCGGCACGCGATTGATCGCCGGATCATACAACCAGATCATCGGCGCCGGCCCCGCCTCGCCCAGGGAGGTGCTGGCTTGCACGCCGCGCTCGTCGTAATCGGGGTCGTACTCCGACACGCGCGTGACCATCGAGTTCGTGCCGCTGCCGTAGACGGATTCGTCGGGTCGCCCGTTGCCGTTGATGTCGTAGAAGAAAAGCTGGCCGATGTGGTTGGTGACGATGTCCAGAATCACCTTGATGCCGCGGTCGTGGCAGGCGTCGACCATCTCGCGCAACTTGGCCAGGTCGCCGAAATGCGGATTGACGTCGATGAAGCTCTGCGTCCAGTACCCATGGTAGCCGGCGACCCCGGCGTCCTGCTCGACATTGTTGACCACCGGCGAAATCCAGATGGCCGTAACGCCCAGTTCGTCGAGGTAGTTGAGCTTGTCAATCACGCCCTGCCAGTCGCCACCGTGGTAGGCGGCCGGGGCGTGGGCGTTGACGTTGTAGTTATTCGTTTTATCGCCGTCGTCAAAGCGGTCGACCATGAGTTGGTAGATGACTTCATCCCGCCAATCGCCGACGTGGGTGCCGATGTCCCACTGGTCGGTGATCGGCGTGAGGTCGACGCAGCCCACAAACAAAGCGACCAGAGCCAGCGTCAGCAGCGGCGGCAAAGCGAAAAGCAACAGGCGGCGCATCATTCTTTCTCCCATTGGATTCGGTAGACTTCGATTTCGTAGGGTGTCAGCGTCACCGACAGGCCCTGGTTTTCCACGTTCTTGGCCGGCAGGTGTGCGGGGGCCTTGTCCGGTTCGAACGCGTCGTAAAACAGCAGCGTGCCGCTTTCGGGATCCATGCCCATGAAGGCGATCGCGTCCTTGGCGAGTCGCAGATCAAACGCGTGGCTGATATTGGAAAAGTTGGCGACCACCAGCCACGCATCGCCCGATGCGGCGTCGTACCGCGCGAAGCTGTACACGTATTGGCCGTGGCTGTAGCGCCAATTATCTTTGTTGAGGTAGTTGAAGGAATAGAAATCGCCCGTCGAGAAACCCGGCTGCTGCGACAGCGCGATCAAATCGGCGTAAAACTTCCGCAGCGCGCGACGCCCTTCCTCCAGGCCTTCGCCGTCGTATTGGTAGCCGTTGACCCACTGGACCATGCGCGGCATCGACCCGTAGTCGAAGATCGACGTGCGGCCGTCTTCCCCGCCGAAGCCCTCAGCCTCCGCCGCCTCCTCGCCCACTTCCTGCCCGTTGTAGATCAGGACCGGCCCGGTGCCCATCAGAAAGAGCGTCGCCGCCACGGGCATCCCGGCCTGGTAGCTGCCGAAGCCGGAATCATCGGGGCTCTCCCCGGCCACCACCGGCGAGGCGATGCGCCGCTCGTCGTGGTTCTCTACGTAGTGCAGCGCGTTGCGTTTGAGGAAATCGGTTTGCTGGTTCAGGCTTTCTTCCAAGTCGTTGGCCCACTTGCCGCAACAGAAGATGCCTTTGACCGCGTCGTAGGAACTATCGTCGTAAACGGCGTCGAACCCGACCTTCAGCATGTTCTCGAAAGAAAACTCCGGCACGCCGTCGCCCGTGTAGTAAGCCTCGGCGAAAAAGAAGACTTCCGCGTCGCGCTCCCGCGCCGCCGACACGAGGTATTGCCACGCGTCCAGCGGCACGTAATGCGCGAAGTCGCACCGGAAGCCGTCGACGCCCTTGCCCTGCCAGTAGGCGAGTACTTCGTTCATGATCGCCCAGGTGTCGGGCACCGGTTCGTACACCGCTTCGCCGGTCGTGAAGTCGTAGCCGTAGTTCAGTTTGACCGTCTCGTACCAGTCGAATTCGCTGACGTCCGGCGAGGTCACGTTGTTGCCGGTCGCCTTGGGCACGTCGCCGGGCGGGTTGCCGTCGTTGTTTTCGGTTTCGACGGTGCCGTCGGCGCCGGCGGGTCGCGGCCAGTGGCTCGGTTCGGGAATGCTGAGCACTTGTCCTTCCGGCTCGACCAGATAGAAGAAATTGTTCTGCGGGTGGAAAAACAAGCTCGTGTCGTCACCGTCGCCGAAATTCAAATCGGGCCGCACGTCCGAGTCATAGGTGCGGGCCACGTGATTGGGCACGAAGTCGATGATGACCTTCATCTCCGCATCGTGGATGCGCTGGACCAGCGCTTCAAACTCGGCCACGCGATTTTGCGGGTCCAGGGCGTAATCGGGGCAGATGTCAAAGTAGTCCTTGATGGCGTAGAAGCTGCCCGCCTTGCCCTTGAGCACGTCGGGGTCGTCGGCGGGTTGCGGCGGGTCGAGGTGGGAGTAGTCGGTGTTCGTCGCCTGCTGCAACACGCCGGTCAGCCAGATGTGCGTCGCGCCCAATTCCTTGATTGCCGTCAGGGCGACCTCGTCGATGTGCTCGAACTTGCCCACGCCGTTAGCGGCCAGATCGCCGTCCCACTCGCGGTTTTCGTTGATGTTGGAGAACAAGCGCGGCACGAGTTGGTAGATCACCACGCGCTGCCCGGCTTCCGCCGCGGGGGGAGCGTCGAAATCCTTGGTCTCGTGCTTTTCGCCGCAGCTTGGCAGCAGCAACGCGCCCAGCAGCGCCGCGACGATCAGTAGGTGCTTGAGTTGAACCACCATTCCACTCCAAAGCCCAGGAAGTGATCTTCCTTCTTGAGTTGCCGCTCGTCACCGGACGGATAGGTGCGACGGGCCGCCGCGTTGGGCGTGCTGTAGGTGTAGGTCAGGCGAAATTGGGGCCGCTTGTAGTTGCCGCGGCCCAGGCTGACGATCTCGATCGCCGAGTACTGGAACACCTCGGAAATTTCATGCTCGTCGGTCTGCGGATCGAGGCCGAAGGGGTAGTGCTGCTGGTAACCGAATTCGAAGCCCTGATGCAGGTGGTTGGTGATGAACACCACCGGCCGCACCGCCAGCGCCCCTTCCACAAAGTCGTCGGTGTCGTACTTGTTGACGTCGGCGTCGACGAACTTGCGAATGTATCCCCCGGCGAGTACGCCGAGCCAGTGAAATTCGTAGTTGGCCGAGAGTGCATAAACGGTTTCGGTCGCCCCTTTGGCGGTGCCGTCGTTGTTGGTGCCGAAGGGCACGCCGAACTCGCCGTACGCGGCCAAATCCCACGCGTGGCGGTAGAACAGGTTCACGTGGCTGTCTTTGCCGAAGCCGAAGAAACCGATTTGCCCGCCCACGGCGTAGCCATCATCCTCCGGGGCGGTGACGGTGATCGAATCCGGCTCGTAGTTAGGCACTTCGTCCTCGATCAACGCGCTGGGGATGCGCTCGCCCTTGGGGATTTGGTGCTGCTCGGCGTACGCGACGAACTTCATGCCGAAATCGCGGTACACATTCGGCCACAAGTACTGCAGGCGCAGCGAGCCGATGTAACGCTGCCGGTCGAGCATCACCTTTTCCCGCGAGCCGATCACCTTGCCGGGCACTTCAATTGTTTGGAACTGATACTCGTTGTCCAACCGATTGACGCCCGCGTGGAAACGCGCGTCGATGCCCTGCCAATTCGCGCCGATGCCGCCGCCGACCGTGTTCAGGTTATCCAGCGGCCAGTAGTCGAGCAGGTAGATGTCGTCGCCCCGGACCATGCGCGAACCGGCCCACAGGTAAATCCACGGCACATACGGAATGAATCCCCACGCTTCGGCGTAGAGATTGCGCACCGCGAAGGTGTCGTTGAAATCGCCGTCCTG
Source organism: Candidatus Lernaella stagnicola (assembly GCA_030765525.1). Taxonomy (NCBI): domain Bacteria; phylum Candidatus Lernaellota; class Candidatus Lernaellaia; order Candidatus Lernaellales; family Candidatus Lernaellaceae; genus Candidatus Lernaella; species Candidatus Lernaella stagnicola. Next base: position 18,451 of record JAVCCK010000023.1, on the reverse strand, counting down.
GTGGGCGTAGGGCTCGAAGAGCGCCAATGTAAACAGCACCTGTGTGCCGAACTCGTCCACCGGAGACTGCAGGCGGTACCGGAATTCCAGCTCGGCGTAGGAACGCTCGAACAGTCGCGGACCGTGGCCGACAATGTTGCTGTCGCGCCCCTTGTTTCCTTCGGTGTCGTTGGTGACCTGTATGCGTCCGTAACTGCCGAAGGTGAACGCGCCCGCGTTCTGGTCGAGCGCGGCGGGCGGCTCCGGCTCGGGAATTGGTGCCACGGTCACGGGTTCCGGCGTGGGCTCCGCGGGCGGATCGTCGGCCTGGGCCAGAGCGAATCCAGCGAACACGCACACCAAGGCCACGGCCATGGCAAGGCGAAAAATGGAAGTTCGCACGGAGATGGCATCCTATAAAAAAGGTTTCAATATCAAAGGTTTTCTATGCGGCGGGGGCTGTCTTGTCAATGCGAGACGGTGCGCGGGCGACAACCGGGGCGTGGAGAAGGCGTTTTGAAGCCTTACTTACCCGATGCTGTCGGTTTTTCGGCCTTGTAGACGTTCACGTAAACCGGAATTCCTTGGACTTGGGAAGCCAAGCGCCCCGGGTACATGCGCTGCCGGGTTTCGATCGTGCGCCAGGCGCGCCACTGTAGGCGCACTTCCTCCAGTTTGCGGATCAACAGATCGGTTTTTTGTTGCATCACCCCGTAGACCAGCGGCGATGTTTGGATGCGTCGCAGGTCCGCGACGGGCCAATCCCATTTGGGCGTGTTGCGCATGACAAGCAGGAAATCTGCCTCGTGCAAATGGCGGGCTGCCAGGTCGAAAAATTTGTAGCTCCGTACATTATCCAATTGGTACACGGTGGCGTGCGGGCGCAAGCTGCGGATCACGAATCTTGCATAGTGCCCCGGGAAGCGGGGCAGTTGATCGAAAGGACGAAACGAAACCACGCGTAAGTCTTTCTCATGCGGCAGGGTTTCATCCAGGCTGTGCAGAAAGGTGTCGTAGTTTTCGAGAACTCGAATGCGCGGCGCGTATTGTGTTCTGGTGCAGTACTTGCTTGTCACGATGCCGGCGACGGTCAGCAGGTTGGCCAGCGATGCCGAAACAATTACTAAAACCAGCGCCGCGTTTACCCATTGGCGTTTCCGCGTGACCGTGATCGCCGCCGCCGCGAGTACGGCCAGGGCGCCGAGATTCGCCAACGCGAATCGGTGCATGCTTTCCGGTTTGTAGAAAAACAACAGCAAGGAAGGGAGAAAGAAAGCGGTGATCGTCGCCGCGTGGCGGCAACCTTTGCGATAGATGAACAGCGGCACGGCCGCCGCGATCAGTACCAGCAATACCGGGCCAAAGGTTTGATAAACCAATTCGAGTGTATGGTGACCCAACAAATCGTGGAAGGGCTCGTCGCGGCCCGGGGACAAATGCGACGTCCATCGCTGCCACAAATTCAACAGGCAAAGCCCACCTCGCAATAACGTCACTGCCGCCAGTGCGAGTAAGGCCGACAAAAAATTGAGCACGCGGACTCCGGTGGGGCATGCGTCGCGGTCGCGCGGTTGCAGGAGGCCGAACGAGAAACAGGCCACCATCGCGGGCCCAATGCAAAATGGAGCGCTGATCTTCGCCCAGATCGCCAGCCCGGCCACGACGCCGAACATCACCGACCACACGCTGCGCGAAAAGCGGCGGGTTTGCAGCAGCAGCACCAGTGACAACAGCGTCATGGCGGCGACCGAAAGGTCGAGGTTGAACACCAGGCTGTGACCGTAAACCGCCGGAAGAAGCCCGCCGATGGCCGCCGCGATCGCGCCGGTCCACGCAGAACCGGTTTGCCAACCCAGCAGCGCCAGACAGACCACGAAGAGAATATAGAAGAAAGTGCCGGTGATCGCGTAGGAGGTAAATGAGGGGCCGAAAACCCGCGCTGACATGGCGGCGGCGTTCATCAGTAAAATGCCGTTCGGATCGTCGAAATTGTCGGTCGGCAGGAACTCGGTTACGCCGGTTCCCCGCAGATAGATGTTTTGGGCGACCTCCAGGTAGCGTTCGGAATTCGAACCGCTGTGATACAACCCCGCCGACTCGATAAACGTGTAGTTCATCACCGCCGCCGCAATAGCAAACAATGCTACGACTAGCGTCAGTGCGAAGAATCCGATTCGTGCGTCTCGCTGATTTACAGGATCCAATCAACAACTCTTGGGATCGAATGGATATGGCTTTCGAATTACTCCTAGATGTCAAAACGCGTATGTGTGGGGTGGTTGCGTGCATTATATCCACATAAATCGGCTCGGGGATCAAGCCCCTTGCCGGCGATCTCAATCTTCCGGCGCGATTCGCGGCGTTGTTCAGGCGAAGGCTTCCCGCACCGGGTGAGGGCCGCATGTCGTGCTGGATTTCAATAAGGGCCGGCATGCTTCCTGAGCCGTAAAAAAAATAAACAATCCATTTCGCCACGCGTATAATACCGGGCCATGAAAGCGTTCATGAAATCCAGAAGGCGCGTCGTGATCGTCATCTTTGCCGTGCTCGTGACGGCGGCGTTGGTGGTGTGGCTCGTCGTGGGGTTGCGATCCTCGCCTCCCGAACCGAAACCACAACCGAAAATCGCGGATTCCCGGCCGGCTCGCGAAAAACCGGCGCCCCGGCAGCGGCCGCCGGCCCCACGAGGCGACACCACGCCCGCGGCCAAAGGTACGATGCCCGAAACGCCGGAGGAGGCGATCAACCAGTATGTCGGCGTGATCATGGAAACGTGCGCCGAGGTGCATCGCGACTGCTTCAAAATGGATGAAAACGAGGCGCACAATTACTGCCACCTCGTCTACCCGACCCAGGCGCGACTGAAAGATCCCTGCGATATCTTCGGCGTGACGATGTTCCTGCAATGCGTCAAGCAAACCATCGACTGCGACACCTACAATTTCCACAAAAAGAACAAGCCCGACGACGACCCCTACCGCGTCTGCCAGACGCAGGTGCATTCGGCCTTCATGGAGCAGTGCAAGGCCGCCATGGCGCAAAACCCCGACGCCATGCCCTTCATGCCCTTCGGCAAAATGCCCCGCGATTAACCCGCGAGGGCGCCCGCCCGGGGGAAAATACTCACGAAATGTTTTGTAGAGGTTTCCGGTCGAAGCTCGATTTCCATTGTCGCCGGCCCTGTTATGCTCAGCCCTGGTGCGCCAGCAGCCATTCGGCCAGCGGTTGGAAAACGAGATCCTGCGCGTAGCGCGAAATGTACATATCCGCGTGCGCCATGGGAATTTCGTCGGTGCCGGCAATCAGCGTGTCCTTCACCGTCGATGAGGCCAACTCGAGCGCCGAAAACGCGGTGGCCATCGGCACGACACCGTCGGCGTTGGCCTGAATGCACAGCAGCGGATTGGTGATCTCGCGGAACGCCTCGCTGATATTGATCCCGTCGATGAGCAAATCCTTGCGACCGACCCATTCGGCGATCTCCCGGTTGAGCAACGGGTTGGGGTCCTCGATGGTTTTGACCAATTCGCCCGCTTGCGAGATATCGACGATTTCCGGATGCAGGTAGATGTGCAGCAGCCCCGGAATCTTGGCCGCCAGCGGCAGCGCAATGCGGCACAGCAGGCGCGTACCGCGCATGTTAATTTTGCCCAAGAGCTCCGGCGAACAAAAAGCAAGTCGCAGGGCGGGGTGGACTTTCTCCCACCGCAACGGCGCGCCCAAGGCCACGATGTTACCCAGCGGGTTGGGCTTATTGAGCACGGCGTACGCAAACACGTAGGTGCCGCCGAGGCTGCAACCGAGAATATCAATCGTGCGGCGTCGGCTTTGGGTCGTCTCGACGATGTGTCCGAGGATCGCCGGCAGGTCGACGCGGGCCACGTCGCGAATGCCGTACAGCCGCCCGCCGTTTTCGCTGAACGTGAAATCCTGGCCCCGCAGGTTCATCGTCCAGACTTCAAAACCGGCCGCCGTGAGGTACTCTTCCATCGACTGGCCGCCCGGGTGGAAGCCGATGATGAAAGAGTTCATGCCGTAGCCGGGGACAGCGGCCACGGGACGCAGTTTCGGGTTGAAGTGCTCGGGGTCGATCGATCGCTTGGCAAACAAACGCCAGCCGGCGCCGTTGGATACGTTGTACTTTCTGCTTTCCAGCACGGTGTGCTCCACAGTGTTTCGTTCCGGGATCTATTGGCGGATAGTATTACAGCAACTCGAGTGTTTTCGCGACCTGATAGCCGCCGGTCTCCGCGGCAGCCAGGATTTTATCCGCCGCGTCCGTGGCTTTTGCCAGGCCCTCGGCCGTCAACTCGTCACGGGCGGCGCGGTCGATGACATACGCCAGCAAGACGGCGTCAACCAAGCGTTCCAAGGGCTCTTTACCGATGTATTCATGACCCTCGTGCTCGTTGATCGCCAGCAGGTCGCGCACGCGGGCGTCAGCCAACGCTCGTTCGATCGCCGCGGCGGGAGGCTCACTTTGCGCTTCCAGGAAGTCGCCGTGCGCCAGCAGAAAACGCACGAGCAGGCCGTCGATGCGCCCCTGCTGTTCGTCCTGCCGGTAACCCATCAGCGTGTCGGTAAACACCTTGCCCAAAAGCCACTCATCGAGACGGTTCGCGCTCAACAAGGGTGCCGGCGTGGTTTCGCGCGGTCCCCGGAAACGGCCGGTCCGGCGGGCGATCAACCAGGCGATAAGCACCGGTTGCAGCGGCTTTTCGGCGGAGGTGAGCTTGGCGACCAGCTTACCCGCCGCAGCTTTGTCGATGCCGGCCTTTTGCAGCGTCGCGGCCGGGTCGATTACGACGGCGGTTTCCTCGGCGACTTGGGCGGCCGGGGGCTCGGGCGGGGCGTCGCTGCGGGCGAAGGAAGCGACGGCGGCGAAAAAGCCCTGCAGGTGTTGCCGGAATTGGGCGTCGGCTTGCGGGGCGCGGGCCAGAAGTGCGCGTACCGTGTCACCGTGGAACAGGGCGCGGCACGGGCCGAGCACCGGGTCGAGTTCCATCTCGCGGCGCGCTTCGGTCAAGTTCGGCACACCACGTTCGCCCAAGCGTCCGGCCAACGCGGCCCAGGAACCGTCGGTGTCGCGGATTTCGTGGAAGTCGATCAACGCCTGGTACTGGTACCCGCCAAGTTCGGCGCGCAATCCTTCGGCGGCCAACGCGCGCCCGTGCCGCAGGAACTGCAACCCCGTTCGGTGCTCGGTGTAGGCGTAGTAGACGTCTTCGTCGGTGTTGAGCGCCAGCGCTTCGGCCAGGCTGCGCCGCACGATGTTCGGCTGTTCGCTGGAACCGATGTTGACGGCCGTCGACATCGTAATGCGGCCGGAGGTGGCCTCGTAGGCGTTGTTGAAAAGGATGATGGCGCGTTCGTTGTCGGCGCGATTGGTGTGGGCAAAGACGTTTTCGTCCACCCAGCCCGCGTCGGTGACGAAATCGAAAAGAGCGAAGTTCGCGGCGCCGCTAAACAGCTTGCGGCGGCGCATCAGCGGGAAGATTTCCCGTTCGTGCCGCCCCACCAGGTGCTCGCTGGGCGTTTCGTCCCAATACGCGCGGCGGTATTCCATACCGTATTTTTCGGTGAAGCCTTCGACCTGGCCGTGTCCGAACATCGGCAGCCCGGGCATCGTGACCATCAGGACGGCCACGCCGAAGTACTTGTCGCCGTCGCCGAATTGCGCGATGGCGGTGTCTTCGTCCGGATTGTTCATGAAGTTCACGAAGCGCTTGATCACCTCGGGGCTGAACTCGAGGACGTTCTTCACCGTCTGCCGGTACTTGGCGTTGTCCTCCATCTTCAGCATGTTCATAAAGGCGCTGTTGTAGACGCGGTGCATGCCCAGCGTGCGTACGAAGTAGCCTTCCATGAGCCAAAACGCCTCGGCCAGCAACAGCGTGTCGGGCGCTTCGGCCTTCACCCGATCGACAACCTCCCGCCAAAACTCCTTGGGAAACACGGTGTCGAATTGTTCTCGTGTCATGCCGTGCTCGGCCCGCGAGGGAATCGCGCCGCCTTCGCCCGGAGTGGGAAACCAAAGACGCTGGAAATGCTTTTTAGCCAGGGTCATGGCCGCGTCGAAGCGAATGATCGAAAATTTCCGGGCGACATGCAGCACGGTTTGGATCACCGCTTCGCGCACCTCGGGCAGTAGGAAATTAAGCTGCGCCGTGTCGTTCCACGGCATGTTGGTGCCGTCGTTGCCATGATAGATGTAACGCGCATCGCCGGTCTCGTGGTCCACCCGCTTGAACACCACGGCGGCGTCGCTGCGACTCCAATATCCGTCTTCCAAAAACAGGCCGAGACCGGGATTACCCGAAAGATCGCCGCCCGTAAAAGCGTAGGCCGGAAAAGGCGGAAAGGCCGATTGGACGAACCAGTCCGGGTGCTCGACGATCCACTTCGAGTAGAGCCCCACGTGGTTGGGCACCATGTCGCTGGCCAAGCGGATGCCGCGGCGCGCGGCGCGTTCGCGCAAGTTTTCATAGGCCGCCTCGCCACCCAGGTCCTCGGCGATGACGTAGTCGTAGAGGGAATAAGCCGAGGCCACGGCTTCGGGGTTGCCCGTCCAGTTCTTGATTTGCCGCGAGGCGGGCGAGCGTTCCCAGAGGCCGATCAGCCACAAACCGGTAAAACCCCAGCGTGCCAGGCGGTCGAGTTCCTCATCGGGGATATCGGCCAGCGTGTGAATGTCGCGTCCGTACCACTTGGTAAGTTGGTCGAGCCATACGTAGGTGGACTTGGCCAGCAGCACGACGTTGGACATCCAGTCGGCGTCTTCACTGAACGCGGCGGGCTCGTAGGTGTCGTCGCGGGCGCCGTACGCATCCGCCCCGAACTCCAGCACGCGCCGTTCGGGCGGCCCGAAACCGCGGCGCATTTCTTCTTCGCGCAGGATGTTGATCGCCACGGCGATGCGTTGGCGCAGGAAGCTGGGCAGCAGGTTTCCCCATGTTTCCTTCATGAAATCGAGTTGGCCTTCCAGCGAATCGGGCGCGGCGCGCATGGGGGCGCGCAATGCTTCAAAGAACGTGGCGTCGATTCGATCGACGGGCTGCTGGCGTTTGAACCAGCGCTCCATTTCCTCGACGAAAGGAATGTAAGGCGCGGCTTTTTTCAGTTCCTCGTCGTCGAAGAGTTCGCGGAATTGTTGGAACGCCGGATTATTCGCCGCCAACCACAGCAGAATCATTTCCACCGCGACGATCTCGCGGGCCGGCACGTCGATTTCGACCGCCGCCGGCGCTTCACCGGGAAGGTACTCGTCTTCCGGCAAGCGTCCCCGGGCGACGTTCTGCGGCGGGAAAAGGCTCACGAAAGCGGTGGGCGGCTTCTCGGCCAGGATCGCGCCGCGTCGGGTCAGGGCTTCCGTGAGACCGCGCGCCAACACGCCGGGCAGTTGGTCGTGGCAATACAAATGGGCGACGAAACGCAGGATGTCTTGGATCAGCGCGATCGTCGTCAATTGGCCGGCATGAACCGCGGGTAGGTTGTACGTGGAGCGCAAGCGCTCTTGGTTAATGCGCAGCGCCAGCTTTCGCAGACGCAGGATATCATCGACGACGGTCCATTCGCCGTCCTCATCGAGCAACTCGGCGACGTCGTACTGCGCCCAAGCCTGTCGCGACAGGTGAAAGCCGAAGGGAAAATACGCGCGTAAACTGGTTTCCACGTCCAAAGTCGCCCTCACAATCCTTCGCCCCCGGCGGGACAACGATCGTATCTTACCGCTATGGAATCAGTACGAAAACAGATAAAGGACCGCCCCCGCGATCCGGTCAAAATATAGGTCGCAACCGCGACATTACAAATCTTTTTGCCGATCCGGCGCCGTTTTTCGAGCCGCGGCCCGTCGCCAACGCCAAGCTGCCGCCGCCAACACCGCCAAGCCGAGCAACGCCGCCGCCAGCGCCAAAACACGCCCGATACCGGCCCCCGGCGGTTGTTGCTGCGCCGCCGCTTCTCTCAACGCCGTCTCCAAGGGCAAAGGCGTGGTGACTTTCGCCGACTCCCGCACGACACGGTCGCCCACCACATAGGTCGGCAGAGGGCCGTCCGGATTCGCCAACGCGGTCAGGCGGGCGCGGTTGTCCGGCGCGTCCACCGAGCGGTACGTCGCCACGATTGTCACTCCGGTCGCGACCGCAGCTTGCTGCAAGGCTTCGGAAGCGTTTTGCCGCGACTGGTCGCCGGGGCGGAAATAAACTGTGACCGGCACAGCGATCGTGCCGCCCGCGTATTGCTCGACGAACACGGCCGATTCCCGTCCCGGCAGCTCGGGCGTGAAACCGGCGAGCGACACGGCATAAAACTCTTGCCCGTGTGAGTCGACCGCCCTGATGCGCGCCCCGAAACCGCCGGTCTCCAAGACGATGAAGTGATGAACCGGGCTGAAAAAGCGAAAGACACCCGCTCGCGCCGGCCGGGCGTCGAGCAGCGCACCGCCGCCGCCGTTGGTGAAGTAATGCACATCCCCGCGCACCGCGTGCGAGAAATAGTGCGCGCCCGAAAACACGGCGGTAACGTCGTAGCTTTCGAGAATCGGCATGAAGACTTCGCGCAGCGCGTCGGGAGTACGGCCCGCCGGATCGATCGGCGGTTCGTGGATGACGACGAAAAGAAAACGGGCGCCGCGCTCGCGGGCGGCAGCCAGGTCGGCGCGCAACCATTGCGCCTGAGCGCCGGTCGCGGCCACGGCGCTTTGGTCCTGGCGGGCCGTGTCGCGCAAGTCGGTGACCACAAAATGGGCGTCGCCGCGGTCGAAGGAATACCACGGCGCCTGGTCGAAGAAGGGAAACCAGCGCCGCGCCAACTCGGGCGGGGAATCGCTGCGGCCGACGGCCGGATAGAGCGGCGTGCCGCTCAGGATATCGCCCTCGATGAGGAAGAAGTTGCGCCACAACTCGTCTTTATCGGCACGTTCGACGAAATCGCCGGTGTGGATGATCGCGTCGGGAACGGTGGTTTCGCGCAACGCCTTGACGACCTGCGCGTGGGCGAGGTCGAAGCTATCGTCGCCGCTGCGCGTGTCGCCGTAGATGGCAAAGGTCTGCACGGCGGTCGCCTCGGTCAAAAAGGATGCGGGCTCCTCGAGCACCATGTGCCCGTTAACCATCGCCATGTAGCGGTACGTGCGGTCGGGCACTAAGCCCGTAAAGCGCAGGCACACGGGACCGCGGCGTTCCTGCGCGACGGAGAGGTTCTGATTGGAGTTGAGAAGGCTGACTTCCACCGTGTCGCCGGTTTCAGCCTGCAAACAGACTGCCGCCGTGTCCGGCCCGAGAACCTGCAGGTAAGGGCCGAATTGCCACGCCGCCGCTGTGGGCCCGGCCGAGGCGACGAGGAAAAGCAACAGAAGCGCCGTGCGTTTCATCGGCTTTCACCGGCGAGCTTCGTCAATTGCGCGGCCAGCAGGCTTGCTTCGATTTGGCCGATCGGGCCGTACTGCGAACGGATCAAGCCCTCGCGATCGATCACGAAGGTCACCGGCAACTCCGCCACCCCGTAAGCGGCCATGATCTTTTGGCCGTCGTCGAGCAGCATGGGGTAGGGGATGTCCAACCCATCGACCAAGACGCGCAGCTTGCCTTTGTTTTCCGGATCGACGGCGACGCAAAGGATTTGCGCCCGGCCGGAAAGTTTTTTGTGCAGGTCGATGAGCAGCGGGATTTCCTCGCGGCAGGGTAGGCACCACGTGGCGAAGAAGGTCAACACGAGCGGCTGGGCGAGTTCGGCGTTGAGATAGTGAGTGCGGCCGGTGAGGTCTTCGGCGCGGAAATCCGGCGCCGTACGCCCGGCTTCGAGCGGCCCGCCGCCGCGGGTGCAGCCCGCCACGGTCAGCAACAACAGCGCGAGGCTAATTCGACGCAGCGTCATCGGTACGCCGTCGCTTGAGCCAAAGCCGTAGAGCGGCATCGAGCACGTTGACCAACACCGTTACCGCCGCGGCCGAAAACAGCAGCAGCGACACGTCGGTGCCGATGGAACTGGAGTTGGGGTTGACGCCCCACTTGATGCGCAGGATTTTTCCTCTTCTCATTTCCTATCCTCAAAGGCCAAAAATGTAGAGCGCGTGGAATCGATAACACACGAGATACCACGCCGCCACCGACGCGCTCAGGGCGTGCAACACCACCAGCGCCGCGCAATCCCAACGGCGGGCCAGCGCTCGATTCCACACGAACACCAACGCCATCGACACGGCAAGCGCGGCCAGCGTGCCCAGCATCGCTTGGGCTCGATCGTATTGTAACGCGAAATAACCGCCGCCCACCAACGCGTACGCGGCCAGCACTATCGCCCCCGCCCGCCAGTCGCCGGCGCGCGGTACGGTTTTGCGAACAAGCGAAAGCAACAGCCAGACGCCGAGGATCGCCCACGCCGTCCATCGCGCGATTTCGCGACCGACGTTGCGACCCGCCTTGCGCAGCTTGTCCTGTAACGAGATGTGATACTTGGGCGGCACCGTCTCCAAAGCCCGCTCGTAAGCGGCGATGGCGGCACGGTTCTGGTTGGCGCGGTAATGAATGTCCCCCAGGGCGATGGCCGCCAGGGCCGCGCTTTCGCTTTGCGGATAGCGTTCCATCAATTGTTGGAAATAGCCGACCGCGCGGCGCGGCTGGTCGGTTTGCAGTAGGTTGCCCAGCCAAAATAAGGCGTCTTCTCCGACCGCGGCGTGCGGGAAATCGGCGAGCATCGCCTCCACCTTTTCCACGGCCGGGTCGGGATCCTCGCGCACCAACTCCGCCTTGGCGCGTTCGAAAGACTCCAGCGGCTGAAAGTCAAAATCGTCGCGGGACCGCAGGTAGTTCCCCCGGTACCAGGCCAGCGGCACCCGGCGGCTGTCCGAGTACCGCGCGAGAAAGGTGTCGTAAGCGAGCAGGGCGTCGGCGAACCGGAAGAGCTTTTCGTCCAAGATGCGCGCGACGGTGAAGAAAGCGTCTTCCACCTGATGCTCGTTTTGATTGTCGCGGATGAAATTCTGGTACCACGCGATGCTCTCTTCGTAACGTCCGGCTTCCAACAGGCGGTCGCAATACAGGCAGCTTTTGCGGCTGTCGGGCGGCGCGGGCACGATCACCCGGCGCACGCGATCGTCACCTTCCGCGCCCGCCTGGGCGATCTCGAACGCGTCGATTTCCAACCACGCGTCTTGCGAAGCGGGCCACTGGACACGACGCTCGGCGGTCAATGCGCCGCGCGGGCTCAGCACGACAGGCGTTTGCTCGCCGGGCGCGTCCTGGGGCAAGCGAGGCACGACGACCAGGCGGCGGGTGTCGGCATCGGGCGGCAGAGCGGCTGCGGCGGCGCTTGGCGTATCCACGACGATGATGCGGGCGTCGCCGAATGACACCGGATGAGCTTGCGGACCTCGGATCGTGAGAATCGAAGCCGGGTGTTGCGCCAAGACACCGGAACATTCACCGAACACCACGACGACATCCGGTGCGGGCGTCGGCAGCGGCGCGGCGGGGCCGCAGGCCGGGGAGGCCGCGTCCAGCACGACCAAATCGAAGGCGCCGCCGCGACCGGCGGCCGAGCGAAATCGGAAAGTCGGGCCGCCTTCGCCGAAGCGATAGGCGTAGCGGGTCGAGGGCTTGAGGCCCGTCAGGTTGATGCGGTGCGACGTACCGGCGTCGGTTTCGGAGACCGAGCGATCGAACAAAGTGCCCTCGCCATACGCGATGTCGTAACGGCCGGGCGTGGCGGACTCCCAGGCAACCGTCGCGCTGAAGGGGCCGACGGCTTCCAGGCGGACGTCGGTGACGCTCGGTTCGCCGCCGCATGCGTTAAGGAGTACCGCCAACAGCAAGGCGGGAATCCACGAAACGATTTTAGCCCGCGCCGATCTCACGCCGAATCACCCTCCGAACAGCGTCGGGTTGATGCCGCTCAACTCGAGCAAATAGTCGTTGCGCAGAATCGTGCGGACCAAGCCGACATCGACATCGGCGGGGTCGCCGGCCAACTGTGCCGAGACCGTGGCTGCGCCTTTTTTGTTTCGTTGCTGGTGGTCGGGTTGCAGGCTTTGGTAGTAGATGCGCGCCTCGACGATCTTCTCGGCGGCTTTCCCTTCGTCCGTGCCGCGGGCGTCGCTCAAACCCTTAAGCTCGTACAGAACCGAAAGCAGCAGCATCCGGTCGGCAAAATCGGCGACGTTCCCGGCGGCTTCGCTGACGCGTGCGGCGGCGTTGTCATTAACCGCAGCGAACAACTCCACCAACCCGCGCTGAAACGCATCGGGGAAATCTCGGCCCTTACCGACCCACTGGCTGCGGCGGTCGGCCACCGAGTCGACGGCCCAGGAGGCGGCCACGACGCGGGTATAAGCTGCGCGGTCGGAGCCGTCGTTTTGAAGGTCCTGTAGGCTGCGTAGGAAGGTCAGAATAAACGCCCGCTGAATCGATTTCTCGGCGGTCTGGCCGTTGACGGCGGGGTCATCGCCCGCCAATCCGGCTTGCATGGCGGCCTCGGCCGCCGCGGCGAGCTTGGTGCCGTACCGCTGGTCGGCGGCTTTCACATAGGTCTTGAGGTGATTGTCGTAGATGTCCGTCATCTTGGCGAAATCGATCGGCGGATTGCGCCGCGCGGTCACCAGCGCCGTGTAGTGTTCGACCTCGGCGGAAGGGCCGAGCTTTTCGACCACGGCGGTCGCGGGCATGTCTTCCTTTTTCGCACGCTGACAGGCGACGGCCGCAAACAGCACGCACAGAAGAATAACGAGTATGCGACGAGGGAGCATCGTCAACCTCCAACCTTCATTCGCAGCGATAATACACGCTGCCGCGGCGCTGTTCGAGGGGTGAAACGCCGCGCTCGCCTTAGTCGTCGCGCCCCTGTTCGGCCCGCACGATCGGGCAACCCGGATCGGGCGCGTCCATCGTGCCGTGTACGGCCAGGGCCACGGCATGGCAGCCGCCGCGGCAGAGGTCGAGGTAGTCGCAGGAGCGGCAGGGCTCCGGGGCGTTGTCGGCCCAGGTGCGAAAGAGTCGAAAGGCTTCCGGCTTGTCCCACCAGGAACGCAACTCGTCGGCGGGCCACGCTTCGACCGGCGCGAAGGAGCAGGCGTTGACGGCGCCGTCGGGTCGCACACCCACGAGCATGTCGCCGCCGTAGCAGCCGGCGACGGTAAAGCGTTCGGCGCGCTCGCGGTCGGGCCGGTGCGCGAAAAGCATCGGCATAAACGAGCAATCCAGGCGCAGGTTCACGCGGTATTTCTTCTGCAGGGCGACGATGCGCGGGTAGAAGTCGGCCGCTTGCGCGGGCGTGAGGTCCATCTCGGTGAAGGTGGCGATGCCGCGCCCGGCGGGTTTGAAGCGCAGGAATTCGATCTGCCCGGCGCGCTTTTTACGGGCGTAGCGCACGATGTCTTCCAGGTCGTCGAAATTGAGACGGGAGACAACGGTGTTGATGCCGAACGAGCAGCGGGCGCGTCGCAGCAGCGTCAAAGCGCGATCGGCCCGCGCAAAGCCGTCCACGCCCCGCACCGCCTGATACCGGTCGCCCACGCCGTCGATACTCACGTTGATTTGGCCGAAGACCCGGCATTGGCGGGCGCTTTCGGGCGTGACCAGGTAGCCGTTGGTCGTCAAATTCGGCACCAGGCCGAGACGGCGGGCGTCCGCGGCGATGTCGAACAGCCAGGGCAGTTCCATGCTTTCGCCCCCGCCCATGGCCACGTGAAATACCCGCGCGGCGGCCAGTTCCTCGATGATGCGCCGATGGCCTTCGTAGCCGATTTCGCCCGCGGCTTCTTCCTGTCGGGAACCGGCGGCGTAGGAATCGGTGTAGCAGCCGGGGCAGCCGGCGCTGCAGCGGTTGGTCAGCGACAAATGCACTTCGGTTGGGGCAGAAAGGTAACTCGCCGGGGCGTCCCACAGCGGGGAATCGGCGTAGCCCAGCGAGCGCATGAAGTCCCGATCGACCCACACCAGTGCCGGTGGGTGTTTCAGGTGAACGATGCCCCCGAAGGATTCGTATCGGTAGCGAATGACGTCAGTTTTGCGCATTCGGCCTGCGGCGTACCAGGCGGATCAACGTCGTGATCCAAAAGGTAAGGATCATCGCGCCGGTCGAGCCGAGCACCAGGTAGATGATGTCCGTGCCGATGGAACTGGAATTCGGGTTGACGCCGAGCTTCATTTTCAGGATGCGGCCGCGTTTGGTTTTCATACCGCGAATTATACGGGAATTACGCGCGCCTGAAAATCCATTATGTAATTGAAATTAGGGCGCAAGTGGCATGCCGGAAACCGCCCCGGCCGGCCGATTTTTTTTCCCGCAACAAAAGGTGTAAGGCAAGCGAAACTAAATCGCACTAACCGGGCAGCAGATAAAACAACAAACGGGAAGAAAAAAATGAAGAAGGTTTTTTGGAACGCAATGTTCATCGTGGCGGCCGCGGCCGTAACGCTGCTGGCGTGGAACCTGCAACCGCGAACAGCTCACGCCGGGGAAGATGCCGCCAAGGTCGGCGCGTCGGCGCCGGATTTTACGCTGCCGGATCAAAACGGCAAGGCGCACAAACTCAGTGACTACCAGGGCAAGATCGTCGTGCTGGAGTGGACGAACGCCGACTGCCCCTTCGTCAAGCGGCATTACAAGGCCGATACCATGGAGAAGCTGGCTGCCAAATACCAGGGCAACGACGTGATTTGGCTGGCGGTCAATTCCTCGCACTTCATCAACGCCGAGGAAGCCAAAACCTGGCAGCAGAGCCAAGGTCTCGACTATCCGATTTTGCTCGACCCGGATGGGCGGGTCGGCCAAACGTATCGCGCGCGCACCACGCCGCACCTGTTTGTGGTCGATGCGAGCGGGACGCTGGTCTACGACGGCGCGATCGATGACTCGCCGCACGGCATGATGGGTCCCGACGTGAACTACGTCGCCAACGCCGTGGACTCGCTACTGGCGGGCCAGCCGGTCAGTCCTTCCAAAACGAGGCCGTACGGCTGCTCGGTCAAATACAAATAATTCGGGGACTGCAACACAGATCGACTCATCGGAAGAGTTGATCCAGTCCCCATTGCAGCAAAGCCACGTAAAGCGACACCCGCACGATGCGTATCAGCGAGACCGCGAAGAAACGGCGGAACGGCATGCCGAGCGCGCCGGCGGTCCACGAGGCCACCACGTAAGGCAGAGGAGTCAACGCGCATAGCGCCACGCCCAGGACGCCGTATTTGTCTACAACGCGGTAGGCGGTTTCGCTTTTCCCGGCAATCAGGCGCTGAAAAAAGCGGGTGTGCGACAGCCGCCGACCCAATAAATATCCCAGCGTTCCGCCCGTCAAACTACCGGTCACGCCCCAGACAATCACTTCCCAGGGAGCGATATTTCCCATCAGAGCAAAAGCCATGGCCGGGTCGGGAGGCACGGGGATGGGAAATGCGTCGGTGAGGAAAAAGGTCAACCAGACGCCCGCGCCGCCGAAGATCGCCACAAAGCCTTCGCTGATTTGCGCAAATTCGTCGCGGAAAAGAAAGGTGATGACCCCCAGCGCGCCGGCCATGACGACGATGCCGCCGATCATTTGAAGAAGGAGTCGGCGACTGGACAACGGGGCGTCCGGGGCACCTTGGCTTGCGGTTTCGGTCATGAAGACACTTCTAACTCGCGTTGCAATTTGTGTAAATCACGCGGTGGTTATAGGGCGAGTCGGAAGATTTCCTTCGCCTCGGGTTCGCCAATTTTGCGCAACTGCCCCAGCGGCCCGCGTTGCGTCGCGTTGGCAGCCAGGACGGGAATTTCATCTTCGCCGACGCCCAGGTCGCCGAGGGTGACCGGTGCGCCCCATTGGCGGTGCTTGGCCTTCATTTTCGCGACGGCCTCTTCGACCGTGGCGGCGTCCCAAACGGCTTGCGCCCAACGGGTGAACTGCGCCGGGTTTTCACTTTGCTGGAACGTGATCCAGGCCGGGAATATCACCGCGAGACCTTCGGCGTGCGCCACCTTCGGGTGGTAGGCGCTGATCGAGTGTTCGAGGCCGTGCGTGGACCAGTCCCCGCCCTTGAGCGCCATGCCCGCCACGCCGTTGAGGGCCATGGTGGCGGCCCAGGCCAGGTTGGCGCGCGAGGCGTAAGCCGCCTCGTCTTTTTGCAGGGCGTCGGTGGCGGCTATCAAAGTGGCAAGCAGCGATTCGTCGAGGCGTGTGATGCCGTCTTCGGCAGCGGTGCCGAGGAAGAAGAACTCGTGGATGTGCGACATGGCGTCCACGCAGCCGTTGACGGTTTGCCGCCACGGCAGGGAGCGCTGCACGGCCGGGTCGATGATCGACGTAACCGGAAAGAGCCGCGGGTCGACCAGGGCCCATTTCTGCTTGTTGGCCGCGTTGGTGATCACTGCGTTGGGGTTCATTTCCGTGCCGGTGGCCGAAATCGTCAGCACCGTAAACAGCGGCAACGCGTTCTTGAGGGGCTCGTATTCGGCAAAGGCGCTCCATGTGTCGGCTAGATAGAACCCGGCCGCCACGGCCTTGGTGGAGTCGATCACGCTGCCGCCGCCGACGGCGAGCAAGCCGTCGACTTTTTCCTCGCGGGCCTGCCGGATGGCGGCGTTGACGTCCTCGAGCACCGGGTTAGGCCGCACGCCCCAATACTCGGCCCACGAGACGCCCGCTTCGCGCAGGGACGTGGTGACTTGTTCGTACACGCCGTTGTTCTTGATGGAGCCGCCGCCCGCCAAAAGCAGGACACGGTGCAAGCCGCGCGCGGCAATCTCGCGCCCGATTTTCCGGATCGTATCGTTGCCGAAAATCACTTTTGTGGGGTTGTGAAAGGTAAAATTATTCATGGTCGGTCTCCTCCATGCGGCTTGTTTTCTAACGTGTAGCAAGATGCGACTGCGACGAGAAAAGTCAAGGGATTTCCGTGGGAACGATCCGGCTTAGGGAAAGCAGGGCTTGGTTTGCGCCACTTCGCGAGCCGCCAACGCGGCGCAGGGGAAATCGCGACAATTCACGTCCACTGCGTAACGTCCGGTTACGTTAACCGTCACCTGCAATTGCGCGACCTCGGCGGGAATGTCCCACGCCAGGCCGGGGTGTTTCTCGTTGGGCGGGAGTACCGGCAGGCGATCACGGGTCGTATCGACGGTAAATGCGTTGGCGGCGGGGAGCCGGCGTTGATTGTCTTCGTCCAAGCCGCAGACGCGCAATTGCCGTGAACTCAGGCAGCCGTCGGCCAGTTGCACGTGGAAGGTGTCGCCGGCCTGCAAGTCGCGCTGAAAGGAGTGCCCGAGGTTGTGTGTTTTTCCGGCGGACTGAACTTTCACGAGCGCATCGCCGGTGGGCATGGAGGGGGCGCGGGCGATCGTCGCACCGGCCGTGACCGCGCAGCCTTCCTGCACCTTTTGGCAGGCGACGAGCGCCCCGCCGATCATCATCAGCAGACAAAGCGCCGCGACAAGATTTCGCGTATGGAATCGTTCTCTAATCATCTGCGTGATTATCTCACAACCGGGGATGCGGCTCAACACCGCCGGAGCGCAAAGAGCTATTCACAGGCTTTTACGATATCGGTTGGAGTGTCGGATACGCGCCTTGAGGCTGCTGTGATTTTACGGCCCATCTGGCCGGGCGGGAAGACCGGCCGGCCAAGGTCAAGCTGTTACTTGAAATGATCCCCATGGGAAACAATATCTAAAGGGTGACTTTCTATATACTGTCCCCGGAAAACCCGCGGAAAACCCGGAAATCCCCTCCCCGGAAATCCCCAACCAATCCGTGTTGCACTTCGAAGACCGGCGTTTGCAGACACCCGGTACTTGCTGAGAGCGCCTGTTTGCTTCTCGCTATCGTTGGGCGAACGTGCGAAGGTTCTATTGCACCGAGATGATCAGCGCTCCGTCCTCTTTTTGTCTCAAGAAACCCAGTATGCGGGGAGTTGTGTTTTTGGCCAAGACGGACCGCCGAATGCGGTACAGGGCAGGAGTTTTATGCTGAAACTAGGAGTAATCGGAACATCGAAAAAGGAAAACGAGAAGCGCGTACCTCTCCATCCGGATCATTTGTCGCGTATCCCAGAGGATGTTCGCCGGCAACTGATATTCGAACAGGGCTATGGGGAACGATTTGGGATATCGGATTCAGACCTTGCGTCTCGGGTGGGCGGCACCGCAACACGTAGCGAGATCTTGGCAGACCTGGGGGTGGTTCTCCTCCCCAAGCCAGAGGTGGAAGACCTCAAGACCCTCCGAGAAGGCGGCATCCTTTGGGGGTGGCCCCATTGCGCACAGCAGCGAGCTTTGACCCAGGTGGCGATCGAGCGCAAGCAGACTCTCATTGCGTTCGAGGAGATGTTCGTCTGGGGGCCTGATGGGCACGCCGGCCGCCACACCTTCTATAAGAATAATGAGTTCGCCGGCTATTGTGGTGTGCTGCATGCTCTTCAATTGAAGGGGATCGACGGGAATTATGGCGACCAGCGCAAGACGATCATCGTCAGCTTTGGTGCGGTAAGTAGGGGGGCTA